>DAINPM010000057.1:8457-15157 GCA_036743455.1 Bacteroidales bacterium
AGAAGTGTGGATTTTCCCGCACCGCTCGGACCCATTATTGTAACAAACTCACCCTCTGATATTTCAAGGTCAATATCTTTCAGGACAAAAGTTCTCTAAAATTTTGAATCGTAATACTTATAGATGTTTTTTAGAGTGATCATATTATCATTTTAAATTAGAAAATAACAGATTCTTATTTGGTGATTTGATAAGATTTCATTCATACCTCAATGCCTCCATCCCGATACGCTTCGCTATCAGGGATTTCGGCTCTCCTCACTATTTATTCATACCGCAGAGCTTCGACCGGATTTCTCGTTGCTGCCCGCCAGCTTTGCCAGCTTACTGTCAGCAAGGCAATTCCCAGTGCCAGCAAACCTGCAAGGGCAAAGATTATCCAGCTTAATTCAGTTCTGTATGTGAAATTCTGCAGCCACCTTTGCATCACTATAAATACAACAGGACAGCCAATTATGAAAGCTACTACCACATACACAAAATAATTCTTATTAAGTAAAGCAAGTATTCCGGTTATAGTTGCTCCGTTGATCTTTCTGATACCAATCTCTTTAGTTCGCTTCTCTATTGTGAAAGATGCCAGTCCGTATAAGCCCATACAGCTAAGCAATACAGCAATCAACGCCAGTATACCACTGAATATCCCCGTCTGATTTTCAGCGGCGAATTTCTTATTATACTCACTGTCAGCAAATTTATAATCAAAAGGTATTGTAGGAACAACATTTTTAAATACCTTTTCTATCTCAGGTAACGCTCTGTCAATACTCACATTTGGATCAATCCTGATAAATAATTCACTTAGCCCGGGATCCGAATAAATCAGGATTGAGGGGAAAGCAGGTTCATAAGGAGAACCTTTTATCATATCCTTTACCACGCCCAGTACAGAAAAGCTGACTGGTTCTTCTATGAAAGGAGGATGCCAGGTTATTATCTTGCCAACCGGATCTTTCAGTCCCATTATTTCAAGTGCAGATTCGTTAATAATAATAGCCTTCCTGTCACTTGTTATATCCTTTGAAAAATCTCTTCCGGCAATAAATTCCAATCCTACTGTTTCACAATAATCAGCTGTTACGTTCATAATGTTGAATGTTGGATTATCGCGGGATATCTTTCCTTCCCAGTTAAAATATCCGTTCCAGCCTTTGTCGCTTGTAATTGGATAATTTGACTGAGCTGTATTCAGAACCATTCCGGTGCTCTTCAATTCATCCTTCAATGTTTCATATCTGACTGTCAATTCGGGTGAACGGCAAGTCAATGTCAGTAATCCCGAAGAATTATATCCTGCCGGACGATCTTTTGCATACTGTACCTGCTTGTAAACAGTTATTGTTGCGATCAGCAGGCAGATAGAAACAGCAAACTGGAATATAATCAGCCCTTTCCGTAAGAGGATTTTTTGTGACCCCGGACTTCTTTTATTTTGTAAAGCTTCCACAGGTCTGAATGATGAGAGATAGAAAGCCGGATACCCTCCGGACAAAAAACCAGCCACTATTATAAAGACAATTCCGGAAATCCAGAACCGGATATTATCCCACATAAAAGAAATATTTTTCCCGGATATGGCATTTAATTCCGGAAGTAACACAATAACAAGTATTATTGACAGGGCAAATGCTATGGCCGATATTATCATAGACTGAGTCAGAAACTGGATTATCAGTTGCGAGCGGTTTGATCCCAGGCTTTTTCTTATCCCTATTTCACCGGACAGTTTTTCAGACTGTGCTGTACTCAGGTTCATGAAGTTAACACATGCAAGCAAAAACACTAAAATTCCGATGATCCCGATTAGTCTTACCAATTCATAGCGTTGACTGACAATTTTCATCCTGTTTTTATACTCCGATTTCCAATCACTCCAGGGATGAAGCAGGACTTCATGTTCAGGATTATCTGTGGGCCCCACTGCAATTTCCTTAATAATAGAAGATATTTCCCCAAAATCTCCCCCCGGATTTATCTGAACATATATATACATATTATAATTATTCCAGACATTGAGTGCTGATGGCCCGCCAAGAAAAAGATTCAGAGGTGCTAAATACGAGGCTTCATTGAATTCTGAATTGAGAGGCAGGTCTTCATAGACACCCGCAACTTCCAGGTCCCATCTATCGTCCATTCTGACAATTTCGCTAAGCGGGTTCCTGTCCCCGAATATTTTCAAGGCAGTTGATTCAGACAAAAGTATTGAATGTATATCATTAAGACCTGACTGAGTTCCGTACTTCATTTTCAGTCCGAACATCTCCGGACCTTCCGGTTGCATAAAATATCCCTTCTCCAGAAAGCTCTTATTATCAGTTGCCAGCGATCTTTCTTCAACCATGCCTCTCACCATCACAACATTTTTAAAATGATCACCATAGTTGGTTTTCAGAAGAGTTCCCAGGCCGGTAGGACATATATAACTGGTATAACCACCTCCTTCGAATCTGACAACCCGTGCTATGCTTTCGTAATTATTGTGGTATTTATTGAAATTTATCTCGTCATTTATCCATAATCCTGTCAGGATGGCAACGACTGTTCCCAATACCAGTCCCCCGGTATTCATAAAAAAATAACTCTTGTTCTTCAGAAGATTCCTCCAGGAAGAATTTATATAATTTCTTAACATATGTTAATTATTTTAAACACAACACCAGACTACGATAAACTATCCTTAAATAGTAGAGGTAACAGTTTCCTGAGCAATCTCGGTAATGATCTTGCCATCGAACAGATTTATTATCCTGTGAGCCACACTTGCATTTTCAAGTGAGTGAGTTACCATTACAATGGTTGTACCGGCGCGATTGAGGTCGGTCAGGAGGTTCATCACTTCAAGACCGTTCTTTGAATCTAGATTACCTGTAGGCTCATCCGCCAGGATCAGTTTTGGCCCTGCAACAACAGCCCTGCTTATTGCTACCCGCTGCTGCTGACCGCCGGAAAGCTGCTGAGGAAAATGTTTCCGGCGATGGCCCATCTTCATCTGCTCCAGAATAGCTTCAACTTTCTCTTTACGCTCCCTGGCTTTCATCTTCAGGTATATAAGAGGCAGTTCAACATTCTCAAAAACAGTAAGTTCATCGATAAGATTAAAGCTCTGAAAAACAAAACCTATATTCCCTTTACGCAACTGCGTCCGGTTACGTTCAGACAACTGTCCGACTTCCCTTCCGTTAAAATAGTATTCACCGCCGGTCGGATTATCCAGTAATCCCACTATATTTAACAAGGTCGACTTTCCGCAACCCGATGGTCCCATGACAGCTACAAATTCACCTTCTCTCACATGAAGGCTGACATTGTTGAGTGCTGTGGTTTCAATATCCTCTGTGACAAATACTTTTGTCAGATTAACGGTCTTTATCATTGTACGACTATTATTTTATAAAAAACATATAATTGATTTCCTGGCAGGAAAATAAAATTATCATCCCTGCTAATTATTTAAAATGATTCTTTCTGCATCTCCAAACAAATCATACCCCGATGTAATAACTTTCTCTCCGGCTTTAAGCCCTTCAACCACTTCATAATACTGCGGATTCTGTTTCCCTATCCTGACAGCCCGTCTTTCTGCTTCGTTCTCCTTTTCATCAAGAACGTATACCCATTGTCCCCCTGTACTCTGAAAAAAGCCACCTCTGGGAATTAATACTGCTGTTTCCGATTCACCAAGCTCCAGCCTGGTCTGGAATGTCTGTCCGGTTCTGATGTTATCCGGCATACTGTCTTCAAAAACCATTTCTATCTCGAACTGTCCATCCCTGACTTCAGGATATACCTTACGTACTGTCAGATTGTATTGCGTCTGGCTGCGTTCAAAAGAACTTTTTAATCCGCGCATCACACGGTCAATATAATGCTCATCTATACGGGCACTTAATTTGTAATCAGTAAGCACATTTATCTGTCCCACCCTCTCACCGGCGCTGAGCAGCTGGCCAACCTCAGCGTCCAGCATACCCAGCTGGCCATCAACAGGAGCCTTCACCTCAAGATCTTCCAGCCTGTTCCGTACCATCTGAAACATCTGTCTCATCTTGATGAGATCAGATTCCAGAGTCTGCATGGATGTAACCCTCATCAAAGAGTCGTTAAGAGCTTTTGTTTTATTTATCTCACGCAATTTGACCTCATACTCATAATCCTCCTTAGACTGGATATATTCTTCGCGTGAGATATATTTTTTACCATGTAGTTCTTCATTCTGTTCATATGTTCTCTTCTTTCTTGTCAGTCTGTATTCTCCTTCAAGCATCTCCTTACGTGCATCTATCTGTGCAGCTTCAAAAGTGATTTTTGTATTACGCAGAGAATTCTCTTTTTCTGTAAGAGCAACTTCACTGGTAAGTACAGTCTGATAAAGCTGCCGGTTCTCCAGCTTCAGTATTATATCTCCCTTTTTTACCATCGCTCCCTCCTCTATAAGACAGGCTTCTACTCTCCCTCCTTCAATCACATCAAGATATATAGTGGATATTGGCTGTACTGTTCCGATAACAGATATATAATCATTAAATATACCTTCCTCAACAGTACTTATAGTAAGCTTGTCCCTGTCAACACGGAAAGAGGAACTGTGATCCCCGAATATTATCATTCCAATAAGAAATACAAAAAACAAGGCTCCCGCAATCCACAAAATATGCTTCTTTTGTAATCCCTTCCTGCGCTCAAGTACTCTGTCCATGCTCACATCAAATCATTTTATATCAACTTAATCACTATAATCATGCCATTTCATTATATGCCTGTTAATCATGCATATAGAAAGCCATAAAAATCTTCTGTGGTAAATTTTATTTACACACAACTGTTAAACTTTTTTACAATGTGATTGATGATATCCCTTTTCTGTATTACCTTTGTTTCATAAATGAGCAGAGACATGCTTTTACAACAACTGAATATACATCTCCTGACAGGTTATACCCGGATAAAAATAAATTCGCTACATCATTTGAGTCGCATAAGATAATCAAGCACAAGAGGTAAGGTAATAAATAATTTTTATTGTGAATATCATGCAACAACATCAGGGCAACATACTTATAGTGGACGACAATAAGAGTATTCTCAGCACCCTTGAGATACTTCTCTCACCACTCTTTAATAAAGTCACATCTCTTACAGACCCTAATCAGATCATTTCTTTTTTACGAAAAGAGGAATATAATCTGGTAATTCTCGACATGAATTTCAATGCCGGTGTCAATACCGGAAACGAAGGCATCTACTGGCTTAAGAGGATCACGGAGCTTTATCCGGATATTTCGGTGGTGATGATCACTGCCTATGGAGACATAGAGCTGGCCGTTAAAGCTTTAAAAGAAGGTGCTTCTGATTTTATTCTCAAACCATGGGATAACGAGAAACTGTTGGCTACTATTAAGCTTTCTGTTCAGCTTAATCTGTCAATGAAACAGGTTTCTGCCATGAGGGAAAGGGAAAATGAGCTTAAAAAAGAGATGAACCGTGATCGAAAAGATATTATCGGATCATCACCTGGTCTTCAAAAAGTCCTGAGTATGGCCAGAAAAGTAGCCCGTACTGATGCCAATGTGCTTATAACCGGAGAAAACGGTACCGGGAAAGAGCTGATAGCTTATGAGATACATCGCTTATCCGGAAGGTCGGAAGAAATACTGGTAATGGTGGATATGGGAGCTGTAAGTGAGACTTTGTTCGAAAGCGAACTGTTCGGTTGTGTGAAAGGTGCTTTTACTGATGCCCGGGAAAACCGGCCTGGAAAATTTGAAGTTGCCGACAAAGGGACCCTTTTCCTGGACGAGATCGGGAACCTGTCTTTTCATCTGCAGGCAAAATTACTTGCAGCATTGGAGAACAGGGCTGTTTCACGTCTTGGTTCAACACGGGTAATACCTATTGATATCCGCCTTATATGTGCTACAAACAAGAATCTGGAAAAGATGATCGCTGAAGGACTGTTCAGGGAGGATCTCCTGTACCGCATAAATACCATCCAGATTGAAGTACCACCTCTGAGGGATCGCGGAAATGATATTATACTTTTGTCTGATCACTTCCTTAAAGACTATGCAAATAAATACAATAAACCAAATCTTAAGATCAACAAGCCTGCATACGACAAACTACTCAGATACAGCTGGCCGGGTAATATAAGAGAACTACAACACACAATTGAAAAAGCTGTTATCCTAAGTGAGAGCGATGTGCTAAAACCTGAGGATTTTTACCTGCGCAATGTAAATGTATATGAAAACAGAGATAATATCCCGACTATAGAAGAAATGGAAAAGAACCTCATTGATCTGGCTCTGGAAAAAAACAACGGGAACTACAGTGCTGCGGCAGAACAATTGGGGATAACAAGACAAACCCTCTATAATAAACTCAAAAAATCGGCCAAATGATAATAAGAAATTTCTATGTTAATCTTCTGTTAAGGTTAATATCAATAGTTACACTGGCCATAATTGCAGGATATGTTCTGGGCACCACTGAATCAGTTCTGATTATTGTGATCTGCACCCTGATGATAGTTTTGCTGATAATAAGTACTGTTTCATACCTGAATACAACAAATGAAAAAATACGTTTCTTCTTTGATGCAGTAAGAAATGATGATTCAAATCTCTCCTTTCCTGTAAACAAAGGCAACAGAGCACTCAGTGAACTTTACACAAGCATGAATAAGGTGAACATGCAG
>DAINPM010000058.1:0-14960 GCA_036743455.1 Bacteroidales bacterium
CCAAAGCTACGAACTAAGCTGCCATCAAAAAAGATGGAGTTCGTAGGACGGATACGGCAAATCAGCTCAGAATGTCGAAGAGAACTATTTATGAAGTTTTCAGAGATAAGGATGAGATGCTTATGGGGGTGGTGAAGTGGATGGCAGAAAAGCAGAAAGTATTAATAGCTGAAATTTTTGAAGGATCAGAAAATGTTATTGAAGGAATATTCAGGCTTTTTGAGGTAATGAATGAACATTATCAGAGGATGAGTCCGGCATTCAGGTTTGATATAGACCATTATTACTCGGATATGATGGTTAAGGTAATGGAAAGTGATTCTCAGTCGGGTCTGAAGAATAATGAATTGATGATAAGTAGGGGTATTGATGAAGATCTGTTCAGAAAGGATCTTGACATTGAAATAACCAGTAGATGTCTTTATGAGATTATCATGACAGCTAACAAAAAAGATTTTCCTTCGTCACAGGATAAGAGCAGGGAAAATTATTAACTATTACGATAATAAGGAATAAAATAGAATAGAGTGGGGAAAGAACAGATTTATTATAAAGCTATATGACAATTAAAAAATAAAAAAATATACGTATGAAAGAAAAAATTATTCTGACACTTCTTATTTCGCTTTTTGTTACATGTATGACAAAAGCACAGGAGAGCAGTGACGGTCTTTATCTGACTCTCGGTCAGGCTCAGGATTATGCAATCAGCAATAACAAGGCGGTGTTATCGGCGCGTCTCGATGTGGAAGCATCACGGGCAGCAGTATGGGAGACTATTTCCAATGCTCTTCCCAGTATAGAAGGATCCGGATCATTTAACGACAATCTGAAAATGATGACGACTCTTCTTCCGGGAGAGTTTTTTGGTCAGCCGGGAGAGAAGATACCTGTGACATTCGGTACAAAATTCAATACAGGCTTAACAGTCCAGGCTTCAATGCTTTTGTTTAATGCTCCATTATACATAGGTATTGAAACAACTAAGCTTGCCAGTAAGTTAAGTGAACAAAATCTTGTCAAAACGGAACTGGACATTAAGGAATCAGTCAGTGCTGCATATTTTCTCATTCTTGTTTCGGAAGAATCCTTAAGGATACTGGATGAGAATCTTGCCGGGCTGAATGAGATATTGAAATCGACGAGAGCAATGTATGAGGTGGGAATGGCTGAATCGACTGATGTTGATCAGATGGCTTCAAATCTCACCATGATGGAAAACTCACGGAGTTCTTTATTAAGAAATATTGAGCTTGATTACAACCTCTTACGTTTTCAGCTTGGTGTGCCTTCGGACACAAAGATCACTCTTACTGAAACTCTTGAAAGTCTTATTGAAGAAATAAATATTGAAGCTGTCCTTTCTCAGGATTTTGACGTTCATTCTCATGTTGATTACCAGCTCATTGAAGGTCAGGAGCAGGTGTCTGAGCTTACGCTTAAATCACAAAAAGCTTCTGCATTACCTACACTGGCAGGTTTTTATAATTACGGGACAAATGGAATGGGAGACAAGGTAGGAGATCAGAGATGGTTCCAGAACTCGATGGTCGGTCTGCAGCTGTCTATTCCAGTTTTTGCGAGCGGACAAAGATATGCGAAAATAAAGAAAGCCAGAATTGAGCTTGAAAAAGCCAGGACTACCAAAGAACTGGTCTCCGACCAGTTGCTTATGCAGGAAAAACAGTTGAGATTCGATCTGGTAAATGCCAACCTTCAGTTCATCAATCAGAGAGAAAACATAGAAGTTTCAAAAAGGGTGTTTGAAAGTATGGAAAATAAATACAAACAGGGGATGGCATCAAGTCTTGAACTTACACAGTCCAACAATCAATATCTTCAGGCAGAGAATAATTATATATCATCTCTCATGAGTCTTCTGCAGACCAAGGTGGCATTGGATAAATTATTGAACAACTTATAATCAAACTGAATAAATATCTGTAAATAATGAAATACTTAAAGACAATTCCGGCAATACTGATAAGCAGTATAATCTTTTCTGCCTGTTCATCAAGACCTGGTAGTGAAACGGTCGGTGATAACAGTACTCTTACCGGTGGAGAAAGAGGTGCTATACCTGTAAAAGTTACTGTTCTGGAAAAAACTAATATAGCCAGAACAATAGATTATACAGCCACTATATTGCCATACGAGGAAGTAAATGTGGCTCCTTCAAGTCCCGGCAGGATTGATGAGATTTATGTTGAAGTAGGGGACAGGGTCAACAGGGGTGATAATCTTTTCCTCATGGACAGGACTCAGCTTTATGCGCAGAAAGTACAACTGGCAAATCTTGAAAAAGATATGTTACGTCTTGATACCTTGTTGAAGACAGGAAGTGTAAGGCAACAGCAATACGATCAGGCCAGGACCCAGTATGAAGTAACTAAGACCAATGTAGAATTCATGGAAAGGAATACGCTTTTAAAAGCACCTTTTTCAGGAATCATTACAGGTAGGTACTTTGAGAATGGGGAAATGTATACGGGAACCCCTACCACTTCTTCAGGAAAATCTGCAGTAGTGACTCTCATGCAGGTTAACCCTCTTAAAATTAATGTGGCTATAACAGAACAGTATTATCCGCTTATTAAGGCAGGGATGAAAGCAGATATTACGGTTGATGTATATGAAGGAGAGGTGTTTACAGGAAGAGTGTTCAGGGTGGCTCCTACTATAAGTTCTGCGACCAGAACCTTCAATACCGAAATAGAGCTGGCTAACAGGAATGGGATGTTAAAACCCGGTATGTTTGCCAGGGTATGTCTTGATCTTGGGGAGGTTGAAACATTTGTTGCACCTGCAAGTGCCGTTCTTACTCAGGAAGGAACAAATGTCAGGTATGTTTTCGTTAATGATAACGGAAACGCCAGGAGAATAGAAGTTGGAATAGGAAAAAGATTTGATGACAAGCTTGAGATTATTTCAGATGATATAACAGAAGGAAGTCATCTGGTCATCGATGGGCAGTCCCGGCTTATTAACGGAGACTTACTGGATATTGTTGAATAAGTAATAAGACATTAAAAAAAGAAAAATGAGCATTTATAGTTCTTCGGTTAACAGGCCGGTAACCACAATTCTTGTATTCATTGGGGCAATGGTAATAGGTTTGTATTCTCTCACCCGTTTGCCGGTTGACCTGTATCCTGAGATGGAATTACCCTTTATAGCAGTCTATTCCATGTATCCGGGAGCAAGTGCTTCGGATATAGAATCGAATGTTACAAGGCCTCTGGAGGATGCAGTCAACTCTGTTACCAATCTTAAGGAGATGACTTCTTCAACAAGTGACGGGATAGCGGTCCTTCTTCTGAATTTCGAGTACGGGACTAATCTGGATGAAGCATCCAATGATGTCCGGAGCAGTCTCAGTTTTATCGAGAATTATCTTCCTGAAGGTTGCGAAAAACCTACAATTATGAAGTTTAATTCAAGTATGATGCCTATAGTCTATTATTCCATTACTGCGGATGAGAGTTATCAGGGACTTGAAAAAATACTTGATGAAAAGATAGTGAATCCTCTCAACAGAATTGAAGGAGTGGGTGCTGTTAGTCTGGCAGGTGTGCCCGGCAGGAAAGTGTATATTGATGTTGATCCCCGCAAGATGGAAGCCTATAATCTTACCATTGAACAGATAGGTAATATATTAAGGGCTGAGAATATGAATCTGCCTGCAGGTTATCTGGAGATGGGGAAGACCGATTATCCGCTTCGTATACAGGGAGAATTTCCGGAAAGTGATGTTTTGAAAGATATTGTTGTGACAAGTGTTAATGGCCAGAGTATCTTTCTCAAAGATGTTGCTGAGGTCCGTGACACAATACGGGAGACCAAGTTGGATACAAGGCTTAACGGGGCAAAGGGTATGTCGATGTACATACAGAAACAGTCGGGTGGAAACACAGTGAAAGTGACAAAAGAAGTAGAAGAAGCTCTTGCGGAACTGGCAAAAGATCTTCCCCCGGATGTTCAGATCCAGAAATTGTTCGACAGTGCAACTTTTATAAAGGATTCGATAAGCAACCTTACCGAAACACTTATGTATGCCGGTATATTTGTTATACTTGTTGTCCTTTTCTTCCTGGGTAGATGGAGAGCAACACTGATCGTTATTGTTACGATCCCTATCTCTTTACTGGTGGCCTTTATTTACCTGTTTATCACGGGAGAATCAATTAATATTATTTCACTTACATCCTTATCTATTGCCATTGGTATGGTTGTGGATGATGCAATAGTTGTACTTGAGAATATAACCAAACATGTAGAGAGGGGCAGCAGGCCGCGTGAAGCTGCCATATATGCGACCAACGAAGTATGGCTGACGGTACTGGTAGCTACACTCACTGTAGTGGCCGTTTTCTTCCCGCTTACTTTTGTCACAGGACTTACAGGAGTGCTTTTTAAACAACTTGGAATGATAGTAACAATAACCATCATTACCTCCGTTATTGCAGCTATCACCCTTACCCCGACAATGAGTGCGCTTCTGCTGAAGTGGTATCCTATCAAGGAAAATGCTTCTTTCTGGACTTATGATGGAAGTATAAGGAAAGCCCTTGACTGGCTTGATGGTATTTATGAAAAGCTTTTACGCTGGGCACTCCATCATAAGAGGCTAGTCGTTATTTCTGCATTTATTATTTTCCTGGGTTCAATGTTACTTCTCAAATTTATTGATACGGAGTTTTTTCCGGAGGCTGATGAATCGAGAATAACAGCTACCGTTGAACTTCAGACCGGAACAAGAGTTGAAGAAACAGTACGCGTGGCAGACAGGATAACCAGTCTCCTTCAGGAAAAATATCCTGAGATAACCCTTATTTCCTCTTCAGCCGGAGCAGATGAAGAGGGAGGTTTCGCTTCTTTATTCGGAGGAGGCGGCACCCACAGCATATCATATAATATCAGGCTGCTTCCCGTTGAGGAACGCACAAAAACAATGTGGGATCTGACAGAAGAAATAAGAGGCGATCTCGCAGGTATTCCCGAAGTTGTTGACTTTACTCTAAATTCCAGCGGAGGATTCGCTTTAGGCAGTACTACTGTTGATGTAGAGGTGTATGGCTACAATATTTCAGAAACAAATATTGTTGCAGAGCAACTGGCAGAGAAGATGAGATCTATTGAGGGTGCCAGGGATGTGACCATCAGCCGTGATAAATCCAAACCTGAACTTCAGATAATATTTGACCAGAATAAGATGATGGCCAACGGACTTAATACTGCTACTGTAGCCACTGCTGTAAGAAACAGAGTCGACGGGATGACTGCCACACAGTTGCGGCAGTTTGGCGATGAGTATGATGTTGTTGTACGTTTTAAGAAAGATGCTGTTGCCACTCTTACCGATATTGAAAATATAGGTATTACAAATCCTTTGGGGCAGGTAATACGTCTTGGAGAGATAGCTGAAGTTAAAGAAACTATGTCGCCTCCAAGCATTGAAAGAAAAAGAAGGGAAAGAGTTGTCACGGTTTCTTTTACCCCTTATAAAAAATCCCTTACAAAGCTTCAGGCTGAAGTTGAACAGGCTATCAGTGACACTGATATCCCTTCAGGAGTAATGCTCCAGGTTGGTGGAGCCATTGAAGATCAGACGGAATCATTTATGGATATTGCATTCCTTATTGTGGTAAGTCTCATACTTGTTTATCTTGTTATGGCATCGCAGTTTGAATCCCTGAGGATACCCTTTATTATTATGTTCTCAATTCCGTTTGCATTCTCCGGAGTAGCAATTGCTTTATTCCTGACTAACACTACCCTTAGCATCATATCAGCTATAGGGGCAGTGATGCTGATAGGTATTGTGGTTAAGAATGCCATTGTTCTTGTGGACTTCATCAATCTCATGAGGGACAGAGATCATGAGGTTTATGAGGCTATTGAAATATCAGGGAAATCAAGGCTCAGGCCGGTTCTTATGACCTCAGCAACAACCATACTTGGTATGTTACCGCTTGCTTTAAGTACGGGTTCCGGGTCTGAACTATGGAGTCCAATGGGTATCTCTGTTATCGGAGGCCTTATCTTCTCGACTCTTGTTACCCTTGTTCTTGTACCTGTTGTGTACGCAATCTTTTCCAAACATGGAGAAAGGGCCAAAAAACTGGCTTTATATTCCGAAATGGATTTCTTTAACGGTAACGGGAACGATGATCAATAATTTAATACAGATACAATTATGAAAGCAATTATGATAATATTCAATCAGGCTCATACCGAAAGAGTTGAATATCTTCTTGACAGGCTTGAAATAAGAGGATACACCTTATGGGAAAATGTACAGGGGAGAGGAAGCATTACCGGAGTACCCCACCTGAGTACTCATACCTGGCCTGAAATAAACAAAAGCCTTCTTACTGTTGTTGATGACGATATAGCAGATACTGTTCTTGAAAAAGTGAAAAGGATAGATGCCATAAGTGAGGAAGTAGGGATCAGAGCTTTTGTCTGGGATATACTGAAAACTGTATAAAGAGGCCTGGATTAATAAAAAAAATACCTCCTTTTAAAACACAAGGAGGTTTTTTTTTAAATATATAAACACCCTCTATTCCTCCTCTTCTTCTTCCTGGTAGGCTTTTATGACTGCATCCTGCACTTCTGCGGGCACCTGTGCATATTCCGAGAATTTCATGGAGAAAATTGCACGGCCACCGGTAAGTGAACTGAGAGCTGTTGAATACTTATTCATTTCGGCGAGAGGGACTCTTGCTTTGATCACTTCGAATCGCTTGTCACTTGACATACCGAGAACCATTCCCCTTCGTCCCTGAAGATCACTTATCACGTCACCCATACGGTCCGATGGGACCATTATTTCCACATCGTAAATAGGTTCCAGAATTTTCGGGCCTGCGTTTTTGAAAGCCTGGCTGAATGCATTTCTTCCTGCCAGTCTGAAAGAAATCTCATTTGAATCAACAGGATGCATTTTTCCGTCATATACATAGACCCTTATATCGCGTGCATATGAGCCTGTAAGCGGACCGATTTCCATTTTTTCCATAATCCCTTTAAGGATAGCCGGCATGAAGCGTGCATCAATTGAACCTCCTACTATACAGTTAACATATATAAGTTTGCCTCCCCATTCAAGATCTATCACATCACGGTCCCTGACAGACAGTTTAATTTCTTTGCCTGCAATTTTCTGAGTAGTCAGTTCAGGGCTTCCCTCTGTATAAGGTTCAATTATCATGTGGACCTCTCCAAACTGACCGGCTCCGCCGGATTGTTTTTTATGACGGTAATCGGCCTGGGCTGACTTTGTTATTGTTTCGCGATAAGGTATTTTGGGCGCATTGAAGCTGGCGGATATCCTGTATATATTGTCAAGATGCCATTTCATAATATTCAGATGATATTCTCCCTGGCCATGAACGATGATCTGTTTCAGCTCTTTTGAATATTCCACTATAATTGTAGGATCTTCAAGATGTATTTTGTTGAGAGCTTCTCCCAGTTTCTCGTCATCACTCTCGCTAAGTGCCTTGATAGCCGTCCGGTATTTGGGTTCAGGGAATTTGATCCCTTCATACTTCCAGTTATTGCCAGGGGCATTCAGAGTATGACCTGTTTTAGTGTTTTTAAGCTTGACAAGAGCTCCTATGTCCCCGGTATTAAGTTCCGAAACGCGGGACCTGTTTTTGCCTGCACACACATAGAGCTGTGACAACCTTTCTTTTGTGTTAGTATTGACATTTACCACATCAAGATTCTCGGAGATCTTACCTGATAACACCCTGAAATAGTTTATTTCTCCTATATGTTCTTCAATAGCCGATTTGAACACGAAAACTGAAGATGGTCCTGCTGTATCGGGCAAGATTTCATTCCCTTTGTCGTTCTTAATATGGGGCATATCAGTTATTGAAGGAGCCTCATTGACAATGAAGTTCAGAAGCCGGTCGACACCCATATTATTCTTTGCCGAAATACAGAACACAGGGTTAAGACTTCTTGCTGCAATACCTTTTGCAATACCTTTTCTTATCTCATCTTCTGTAAGAGTATCATTGGAAAAGAAAGCCTCCATAAGTGCTTCGTTACTTTCTGCAGCTTTTTCAACCAGAGTACCATGCAGTTCTTCTGCTCTGGCAGCATATTCAGCGGGTATGTCAACTTCCTCGGCCTTGCCTCCCTCTTTCCCGTAACGTAACATCTTCATCCTTAGGACATCTATCACAGAGTTAAAGCCTGTGCCTTCATTGACAGGAAACTGGATCAGAACAGCATTATTTGTAAGTCTCTCTTTCATCATTTCAAAAGACTTATCAAAATTGGACTTTTCATGATCAAGTCCGTTGATAACAAATAAAACAGGTTTTTCTGAATGTTCGCAGTGCCTGAAATGAATCTCGGTACCAACTTCTACAGCGTTTTGTGCATTTATTAACATTACCGCCAAATCGGAGGCAAACAGTGATGATATAACACCTCCACAGAAATCGTCCAGTCCGGGAGTATCAATGATATTGATCTTTTTATTCTCATATTCGGTATACAAAACAGCAGAAAAAACAGTATTCCCGTTTTCCTGTTCTATGGGACGATAATCGGAAGTGGTATTTTTCCCTTCTATTGTGCCTCTCCTTTCAATGATGCCTCCATTAAAGAGCATTGCTTCCCCAAGGATAGTTTTTCCTGATCCTGAATTACCCAGCAGAGCAATGTTCTTAATCTGGTCAACCTGGTATGTCTTCATGTTTAATGATTATTATTTAATTATTAATACTTCTCAATTTAGTATCTTCAGATTTGAAGACTGTCAGTCAGGATACCCTTTAAAAGATAAACCCTCTGTCTTTCCTTGTAAAAAAAGGATTTTCTGATTGTGTTTTCCCTGCCGGGAAACTGGTAAGGGAGCCTGTTTTTCAATTTATATTTTTATTACCTCCTTAAAATAGAGGGGACAAAATTAATAATTTTTTAAAAACTGATAATTAAAGAGGTCATAATTAAGTTTTTTTTATTTTCTTTGCACCAGTTTTTTGAAATACAGGAGTACCGGTTTTCCTTTCATTGGTAAGTTTATAAAAAATTTTCTGCGGGGAAGGTCGGGAAGTTACCTGTAAAAAACTTACAATTAGGGTTTAACAGACATAGTTGAAAGGGATGGCATGATATACACTTACTGATGTATTGTGTTTATGTATGTCACTAAATCAGGATGATAACAAAAATATTAGATACTGGTTTGTGTATTAAGATAAAATAAATACCTTTGCGAACCATTTTTTTAAGTAACAATTAATACTATAAATAACTGGAAATATGCCGACAATTCAACAATTAGTAAGAAAAGGCAGGAAGAAACTGGTTGATAAAAGTAAAGCTCCTGCTCTGGACTCCTGTCCTCAGAGAAGAGGTGTTTGTGTACGTGTATATACAACCACGCCAAAAAAACCTAATTCAGCGATGAGGAAAGTAGCCAGGGTAAGGCTTACCAATCAGAAAGAAGTAAACGCTTATATTCCGGGTGAAGGCCATAATTTACAGGAACACTCCATAGTACTTCTGAGAGGAGGAAGGGTAAAAGATTTACCGGGTGTTCGTTATCATCTTGTCAGAGGTGCTCTTGATACCTCAGGAGTGGATGGCCGGACTCAGAGAAGATCAAAATATGGTGCTAAAAGGCCAAAGAAGTAACAATAAAGAGATAAGATAATGAGAAAATCAAAACCAAAGAAAAGGATTCTGTTACCGGATCCCAAGTACAACGATCCGTATGTAACAAGGTTTGTCAATAATCTTATGTTCAATGGGAAAAAGAATCTTGCTTATCAGATATTCTACAATTCGCTTGATATCGTAGGAGAGAAATTCAAGGATGAAGGCAAGACTCCTCTTGAGATATTTAAACAGGCTCTTGAGAATGTTACACCACAGGTCGAAGTAAAAGCACGTCGTGTTGGTGGGGCTACTTTTCAGGTCCCTATGGAAATACGTAATGATCGCAAAGTAAGTATAAGTATGAAAAACATGATTTCATTTGCACGGAAGAGAGCTGGTCATTCAATGGCTGAGCGTCTTGCAGCTGAACTCATGGCCGCATACAAGCTTGAAGGGGGTGCTTATAAAAAGAAAGAAGATACTCACAGAATGGCAGAAGCCAACAAGGCTTTCGCTCATTTCCGTTTCTAAATCATTGTCAGCTATCAGCAGTTAGATGGATAAAAATCTGAAATATACCAGAAACATCGGGATCATGGCCCACATTGATGCGGGAAAGACCACAACTACAGAAAGAATTCTGTATTATACAGGTCGTACGCACAGGATGGGAGAGGTTCATAATGGAAATGCCCAGATGGACTGGATGGTTCAGGAACAGGAAAGAGGTATAACTATCACATCAGCTGCAACAACTGCTTACTGGAAATATAACAACGAAGACTATAAGATAAATATAATTGATACTCCCGGACATGTTGATTTTACTGTAGAGGTTGAAAGGGCACTGCGTATTCTTGATGGAGCAGTAGCCGTTTTTTGTGGTGTCGGAGGAGTTGAACCCCAGTCAGAAACTGTCTGGAGGCAGGCTGACAGATACAAAGTTCCCAGGATCGCTTTTGTCAATAAAATGGACAGGTCGGGTGCCGATTTTTACAGTGTGGTGCAACAGATGAAGGACAAGCTTCATGCAAATGCTGTACCCATACAGATACCAATTGGCAGTGAGGATGGCTTCTCCGGAATCATCGACCTTATCAATATGCAGGCTTTTATATATACTGAAGATGATTTACTGGGTGCGAAATATCAGATTCAGGAGATACCAGAAGATATGATGGGCGAGACTGAGGAGTGGCGTGCCGGCCTGGTTGAAGCTTTGGCCGATGTGGATGACACTCTGCTTGAACGGTTTATTGATGATAATGAATCAATAACCGCTGATGAGATAGTGCTTGCTCTGAGAAAAACAGTAATAACAGGAAATGTTATTCCTGTCCTTTGTGGGTCGGCATTCAAGAATAAAGGAATACAAAGTCTGCTCAATGCAATTACGGCATACCTGCCTTCTCCGCTTGATGTTGGTGCAGTTACGGGTACCGATCCCAGAAATGAGGAAAAAATTACACGTGACCCGGATAATGACGGCCCCTTATCAGCGCTTGTCTTTAAAATAGCCACCGACCCCTATGTGGGACGACTGGTTTTTATAAGGATATATTCAGGGATTCTTCATGCCGGAGATACTATCCTTAATGTAAGAACAGGAAAGAGAGAAAGGATAAACAGACTGTATCAAATGCATGCCAATAAACAGAATCCCAAGGAAAGTGTTTCAGCAGGAGATATATGTGCGGTAGTCGGGTTGAAAGATCTTAAGACGGGAGATACACTCTGTGCTATACATAAACCGATACTTCTGGAATCGATGGATTTTCCGGAACCGGTACTGGGGGTTGCTATTGAGCCCAAAACTCAGGCTGATGTTGATAAATTATCACTGGCTCTACAGAAACTGGCCGAAGAAGATCCTACATTCCAGGTTAAAATCGATCCGGATAGTGGACAGACAATCATCAATGGAATGGGCGAACTTCATCTGGAGATACTTGTTGACCGATTACGGAGAGAATTTGATGTGGAATGTAATCAGGGGGCACCTCAGGTAGCATACAAAGAAGCCCTGACAACAACATTCGAGTTACGTGAAGTATTCCGCAAACAGACTGGAGGAAGGGGTAAATTTGCAGATATAACCGTTGAATTATCACCTGCCGACAACGGAATAAGAGGATTGCAGTTTGTTAATGAAGTGAAAGGCGGTAATATACCGAAGGAATTTATTCCGGCAGTGGAAAAAGGTTTCCTTGAAGCAATGTCTAACGGCCCTCTGGCAGGATTTCCAATGGAAAACCTCAAGGCAGTTCTCAAAGACGGCTCTTTCCATCCTGTTGATTCCGATTCGCTTTCTTTTGAAATAGCAGCAAAACAGGCTTTCAGACGTTTTGCAGGGAAATGTAATCCTGTCATTCTCGAACCTGTTATGGCAACGGAAGTTGTTACTCCCGAAGAATATGTGGGTGAAGTAATAAGTGATTTTAACAGGAGAAGAGGAAAGGTTGAAGGCATGGAATCAAAGGCCGGACTGAGGGTCATACGGGCAAAGGTGCCTCTTGCAGAAAGATTTGGCTATGTAACTATACTCCGGACTCTTACTTCGGGAAGGGCGACCTCTACAATGGAATTTTCCCATTACGAAGAAGTTCCGGCAGAGATTGCAAAAAGAATTATTGAAATTACAAAAGGTAAAATTCTATAAAGATGAGTCAGAAAATCCGTATCAAACTGAAATCTTACGATCATAATCTGGTTGATAAATCGGCAGAAAAGATCGTAAAAACAGTAAAATCTACCGGGGCGGTGGTCAGCGGTCCTATACCTCTCCCAACCCATAAAAAGATTTATACAGTTCTCCGGTCTCCATTCGTCAATAAAAAGGCTAGAGAACAATTTCAGCTGTCTTCTTACAAAAGGCTGCTCGATATTTACAGCTCAACACCAAAAACAATTGATGCTCTGATGAAACTTGAGCTGCCAAGCGGTGTTGAAGTTGAAATCAAAGTGTGAAACCAGTAATGTTTAAGAGATGCAGGGATTAATAGGAAAAAAGATAGGAATGACCTCTCTGTTTGATGAGGAAGGAAAAAATATTCCATGTACCGTTCTACAGGCAGGTCCATGTGTTGTAACCCAGATCAAGACAGTTGCAAAAGATGGTTATTCGGCTGTGCAGCTCGGATTTGACGATAAAAAGGAAAAAAACACAACGAAAGCTGAAATGGGGCATTTCAGGAAAGTCAATACTGCCCCAAAGAGAAAAGTTGTTGAATTTTCGGGCTTTACCGAAGATCAGTTTAAGGCAGGAGAGACGGTAACAGCGGAAAAAATCTTCAGCCCTGACGAATGGATCGATGTCAGAGGATGGTCAAAAGGTAAGGGATTCCAGGGTGTTGTACGACGTCATGGCTTCGGAGGTGTTGGAGGAGTGACTCATGGCCAGCATAACAGAGGCAGAGCTCCAGGTTCGTTGGGTGCATCATCATATCCTTCAAGGGTACTCCCGGGTATGAGAATGGCCGGACGAATGGGAGGCAATAAAGTAATGTCCATGAGTCTGCGTATCATCAGACTTATGGCTGATGAGAATATAATAATAGTTAGTGGATCAGTCCCTGGTCCAAAAGGTGGTTACGTAATAATTACAAAATAATGGAATTAGCTGTTGTCAATATTAATGGTAAAGAAACCGGAAGGAAAATTATACTCAATGATTCCATTTTCGGTATAGAACCTAATGACCATGCCATATACCTCGATACCAAACAGTTCCGGGCTAATCAGCGCCAGGGAACTCACAAGGCAAAAGAAAGAGGAGAAGTGTCCGGCAGTACCCGGAAACTCAAAAGGCAAAAAGGAACAGGTACTGCCCGTGCCGGTAGTATAAAGAATCCCCTGTTCAGAGGAGGAGGAAGAGTATTTGGTCCGTCTCCAAGGTATTATGGGTTCAAACTTAATAAGAAAGTTAAGCAATTAGCCAGGAAATCAGCACTTTCCTATAAGGCTGCTTCCAATAACATTATTGTTGTTGAAGATTTTTCATTCGAAGCTCCAAAGACAAAGGAAATTGTGAAAATAGGCGATATGCTCAATATTGCAGATAAAAAAACACTTTTTGTTTTATCGGAACAAAATAAAAATATATATTTGTCATCCCGAAATGTACAAGGGGTTGAAGTTATAACTGCAAGTGAATTAAACACATATGAAATTATGAGAGCTTCAACTTTAGTTCTCGCGGAGAGTGCAATTGACGTTTTGCAGGCAACATTTGAAAATTAGAAAACTTTGAGTAATGGAAATTTTGCTTAAACCAATAGTGACGGAAAAAATGACAAACCAGGGTGATAAATATAATCGCTATGGTTTTCTGGTTGCCAAAGATGCAAACAAGATTCAGATAAAGAAAGCTGTGGAAGAACTGTATAGTGTTACTGTTGACTCGGTTAACACTATCCGTTACGGAGGCAAATTTAAGTCACGTAACACCCGGTCAGGTCTTCTGAAAGGCAGGACAGCCTCAGTAAAGAAAGCAATAGTGACTCTTGCTGAGGGTAATAAAATAGATTTCTATAGCAATATATAACTAAGTATGGCAGTCAGAAAGATCAAACCTGTTACACCAGGTCAGAGAAACAAGATCATCAGTGCCTTTGATACAATCACAGGTACAAAGCCGGAGAAATCTCTCCTCCTACCGCTGAAAAAATCAGGAGGAAGGAATGTTAACGGCCACAGGACTATGAGGTACATCGGCGGCGGTCACAAAAGGATGTACAGACTAATCGATTTCCGCAGGGAAAAAGATGGAGTGCAGGCAACAGTTAAATCAATAGAGTATGATCCGAACAGATCATCAAGGATTGCCCTTGTTGCTTATGAAGATGGAGAAAAAAGATACATCATTGCTCCTGCCGGATTACAGACCGGACAGGTAATTATGTCGGGAAAGAATGCCAGTCCCGAGATTGGAAACACAATGTTTCTCAGTGATATTCCCCTGGGTACCATTGTGCATAATATAGAGCTTAAACCAGGAAAAGGAGCAGCGATGGCCCGTAGTGCCGGCACTTATGCGCAGTTGTCAGCCAGAGAAGGGAAATATGCTACCATAAAACTGCCTTCGGGTGAAATTCGAATGGTTCTTGTTTCCTGCAAGGCAACCATAGGGGCTGTATCAAATCCTGACCATAATCTTGAAAAATCAGGGAAAGCTGGTCGTTCACGCTGGAAAGGACGTCGCCCGAGAGTGAGAGGTGTTGTAATGAATCCTGTCGATCACCCAATGGGTGGAGGTGAAGGAAGAGCTTCAGGAGGACATCCAAGATCACGTAATGGTATGCCCGCCAAAGGATACAAAACAAGGGATATTA
>DAINPM010000059.1:0-14577 GCA_036743455.1 Bacteroidales bacterium
TCTGCCTTAATTCGTTATGCTCTTGCATTTAGATATTTTACTATCAACCACGAACTATATTCCAAAGAGCCTTATGCCTTTTCACACCTTTTTTATTTTTTTGTGTTAATTATAATAACTCCGTCAACTTCCTTGCGGGTATAGTCTTTTACAGCTTTGTTTTTTAAAACCTCAATGTTTTCTATTTTCGAAGGATCAATCTGCTCAAAGACTTCTTTGTCTGATTTTTCCCCGTCGATAACGTAAAGGATATTTTCAGAGGATTGGTCAGGAACCGTTATCTCCTGATCATTCTCAGTCCTGTTACCTGCAAAACATTTTGTCCTAATAATAATGAGATTGTCTTTTTTCATGACATTGACCGAGCTTATCTGTTCAGGATCCAGTTCATCCATATTGTCGATTTGAACGCCATCCACCACGATCACAGGTTTTGGAGCTGATCCGTCATTACCTTCCCACTCTATTTTCACTGGACTGTTGCCGGCCTCTGTTTTCAGCTTTCCGTAACCTATGACTCTTATTTTTGTGGTATCAGTGGTATCCTGAAGTGAAGACTTTCTTCCCACCCGGATCCTGGGATTCATAGCAGCATAACCTGTTACTTTGATTTTGTCCATTCGCGAGGTGTCCTGCTGATCCGGCATTGGCAGAACAAGTGTCACGGGTTCAGCTGCGACAATAGCCAGGCCGCCCTGGTCAGAGGCCTTTGTTTCGCGGGGGAAGAAACCGTTGAGTATTGAAACAGAAAGAAACATAACAGTAACAAGAGGGAGTATAGCAGTTAACCTGCCGGTCCCTTCCTTTTTTTGATTTGAATTTGTCATCATGATCATTCGTTTTTTAAGAAGTTTATTATTGAAATCAGAAGAGAGACAGATTAGTTTCTCCTCAATAACCTGGTTTATAAGAAGCGCCTGATACCTTATCCTGTCAATCCCGGCACCCAGCGTTCCTTCATCTGCAAGGTATTCATGAACAAGATGCAGCGATCGCCTTATCATCCAGACAAATGGATTGAACCACATCACGGCCGTTAACAGTTCAATAAGCAGATTGTCGAATGAGTGATATTGTGATGCATGAATACTTTCGGGTACTATAATGCTTTCGCTTTCAGTTTCGTCATCTATATCGACTGGGATAAAAACAAGGCTGAAGAATGAAAAGGGAGTTTTTATCCTGCTGCCTGTCAGTATGGTCAGGCATCCCCTCCTTTGCCTGTGTGATACGGAGTAGAGAAAAAGGATCCTTGCAAGCTGGATCAGGAGAGCGGAAAGCCATACTGCTGTAATAATATAGTATAACTTTACCAGAAAGCCGGCAGCTGAAGCAAAAAATCCGGGTTTTTCCGGAAGAATTACAATGCCATCAGTTTTTGTTGAAGCCTGCTGTGCTGCAAAGGGAAGTTCAGATGCAGTTCTGCCCGTGTCAGTTATCTCAATGCTGAAACGGCTGAGAGGCAGCATAAGTGAAAAAATAACTGCTACGATGATGAATACACGCTGGATTTTGAAATCCGTTCCTTTTCTGAACAGGATAACTGATGCCAGCCACGTTATTGCAAGGCAAAGGCCTGCTGTAGACATGTAGTAAAAGAAATTCATGGCTGGCTTCTTTTTTTGTCAATTTCCGATTCGAGTATATGGCGCAGCTCTTCGAGATCGCTGATGCTTATGTTCCTGTTCCTGATAAAAGGAGAAACCATTTGCTGGAGTGACCCTTTGAAAAGTCCTGTGAAAGCTTCCTTCACCACGTGATTGGCATATTCTTCCCTTGAGACAAGAGGATAATAAACATGTGTTTTTCCATAAGTCCGGTGGCTTACATAAGCCTTTCTCTCAAGCACTTTGATCACCGTTGCAACTGTGTTGTATGCAGGTTTGGGGTCCGGAAGATTATTAAGAATGTCGGTGACAGCCCCGTTTTTTATTTCCCATATCACCTTCAGAACTTCTTCCTGGGCTTTTGTTATCTCTATCATAATTGAATAATTTTCTTCAAATATACTACATTAATTAAATAAATACTATAAATGTAGTAGAAATTTCAAAATAATATCACTATACTTAGTATTAGTTGATAAAGTGACGGTGATAAATAAATTTATTATCCTGGTGAAGTAATTGAGGAATACCATACAGACCTGGCATAAGGTCCTTTGATATTAACCAGTACTGAAGAGACTGTGCCCGGACAGTGCGATATAAAAAACAAAAACCCCCTTGGTAGCAGGGGGTTGATTTGTGAAGGTAAAGTGATAATATTAATAAAACTTATACCTTTTATCAATAATATTCGCTGATTCTCTAAGAGCTTCATAAGCTTCATAAGTGCCTCTCATTCTGTATGTAGCCATGAGCCTTTCCCTGAGCATCTCAGTGTCTTCCGGAGGAGCTTCAGATACGGAATTGACCTGGAACATGAAAACTCCGTTATTGCCGCTGACAGGACCGGCAAGCTGTCCCTGGGGTGCTGATGTGGCTGCAGAGATAAGAGCCGGTTCCATGCCGGCACCAGGTACACTATATGATCTGAAACTGATCTGAGTGGCCTCCTGGATGTTCAGACCCATTTCATTTGCAATATCATTCAATGAATTGCCGGAGCCTTTAATCTCTTTAAACTGTTCAGAAATGATCTCAGCTTTTTTCTCCCTGAGGACAGCAAATCTGACATCATTTTCGACGTCCTTCAGAGTGGCTAATCCTTCCTCCTGAACCCTGGTGCAATATGCAACAACGTATTTGTCGCCTATTTCAAAAACGGCCTGTTCATTGGCATCAAGAACAATATTTCCCTCTTTGGCAGAAAAGAGTGCTATTACAAGTGATCTCGGATTGTCTAATCCGGGAAGTGTCTTTTGTGACGGCATTACATCATTGGCAACTCTTTTATCCATATTAAGAGAGGCAATTGAGGAGTTAAATTGTTCATAGGTACTGCTGTTTGCAGCAAACTGACTGGCTTCACTGTATACTGCCTGATTGGTTGCTGAACTGGGAGTGATCATCCTGTCTATAATACCTATATTGTATTTCCTTACGTCTTTTGATTTGTTAAGTACTTCTATAATATGTACTCCGTATGTTGTTTCTGCAGTTACATATTCTCCTTTTCTTGCTGAAAAGCAGGCATCGTTGAAAGGAGTAACCATCATCCCTTCAGAGAACCATCCGAGATCGCCTCCTACCTGGGCAGAACCACCATCATCGGAATTACTCATGGCCAGAACTTCAAAATCCACACCACTCTTGAGCAAATTAATAAGACTGTCAGCTATGTGTCTGGCATTTTCAGTTGTTCTTAACTGACCGGAGGAGATAAGAATATGCCTGGCACGTACCGAATCAGGCCTGTTGGCAGCATCAATCAGCCTTGCAATCTTAAAAGACCCGTCTTCTTCATAAGGACCAAAGACAGTGTTTTTGTCCTCGGATTTCACAAAATCTCTCAGTTGTTCCGATACACTGTTAAGCGGAACATAAAAACCATTATGACGTGTGTCAGCAGTCAGATTGATGAACTGTTCGGGATCAGATGCTTCAGCAAACTCCTCTTTGGTCTCATTTATCCATTCCTCTGCATCTCTTCTGTCATTCTCGGAAGGAAGTATATCAAATGTGACATATTCAATATCGCGCAGTGCAGAGCGTTTGTAACTGTTTTTATGTTTTGAATAATAAGACTCCAGTTCACTTCTTTTAATTTCTACCGCAGAATCAGGTACAGAAGCATAGTTTTTCATTACGAAACTAAAATCGACAGAGGCTTTATTAAGCATATCCTCAAATTCAGTCTGTTTTGATGTTATATACAGGCCTTTTGAAACAAGGTTATTGTATTTTGTGCTCATCCTGTCATCAACTATCTGGTCTTCAAAAAACAACCAGTATTTCCTTGCAGTCTCGTCAACATCTATCTGCTGCAGAAAATTAATCAGAAATGATTTATTGAATTCTCCCGTATTCTGATCGGAGAACAATTGCATTACTACGGGATGAGGATTATTTCCCAGAACCAGGTCATCAACTTCTTCATTACTTACTCCTATACCCAGTTTTTCGTAGTTATTATCCAGGATTTTTTCCCTGACCATCTGTTGCCATACCTGTTCCCTTATTGACTCATAGGTTGATTCGTCAATATTAGATGCTCCGGAAAGCTTATATATCTCAACCATGTTCTGAACACGCATTTCAAAATCCTGATATGAGACATCTTCCCCGGCTATTTCTCCCAGATCATAGTACTCCTTCATCTGTTTTCTCTGGCCGGTACCACTGCCGAAAAAATCGCTGACAACAAACAGCAAAAGAGATATACCTATAATGACTGCAACAAAGACACCTGCCTTCTCCCTTAAAAATTGAATTGCTGACATGAATATGCTGGTTTAAATTATCCGATTATAATAACTTTTTAAAATTCAGGCGACAAATATAACAAAATTCATTCAAAAACTTGTCCGAAACTATTACAGAGAATATGCTTTAAAAAATTATAAATAAACAATTATTCCAATAATCTGCATGAGATAAGAGGGGGGTGTATTAGAAATAAGTATATAAAAATGAAACAATGTGTGTAAAAACAGGGGTCAAAAGGGGAAAAAATAGTAAAAAATGTGAAAAAACATAAAAAATAAGGGGGTATATTGAAAAAAATATATATTTTTGGCAAAAAATAAAATGGATTATGGCAGAATTAAGATTTAGTGCATTACAGGAAGTATTTAACAGGGAGCCTGTTAAAATTGAAACCTCTTCGAAAGTAATTTCAAGGTATTTCGCAGAGGATGTGTTTAACCTCCATAAAATGGAACACTACTTGTCAAAAGAAGCTTTCAGGGTTGTCAGGCAGGCAATTGATGAAGGGAAATCTTTAAGCAGGCAGGAAGCAGAACAGGTTGCTATAGGTTTAAAAGCATGGGCCTTAGAGAGAGGGGCAACTCATTTTACACACTGGTTTCACCCCCTGACTGATGGAACCGCTGAGAAACATGATTCTTTTCTTGAGGTAGGAGAAAGAGGTCATATTGTTGAGAATTTTTCCGGAGAATTTCTTGTACAGTCGGAGCCCGATGCTTCCAGTTTTCCGAGCGGTGGAATAAGAAATACATTCGAAGCCAGAGGCTACACGGCATGGGACGTATCATCACCGGTATTCATTGTTGGCACTACCCTTTGTATACCTACTATATTTGTTTCATATACGGGTGAAGCACTTGATTATAAAGCCCCTTTGTTAAAAGCTTTGTCGGCTCTGGATAAAGCTGCAGTGGCAGTCTGTCAGTACTTCGACAAGGATGTGACAAAGGTTTTTGCTACCCTGGGTATCGAACAGGAATATTTTCTTGTCGACGAAGCACTCTATTATGCCCGTCCTGATCTGGTTCTTGCTGAAAGGACTTTGATGGGACATCAGGCATCCAAAGACCAACAGCTGGCCGACCATTATTTCAGTTCTATTCCGGAAAGGGTTATGTGTTTTATTAAAGACTTTGAGTATACAGCCCATAAGCTTGGTATTCCCGTTAAAACAAGGCATAATGAGGTTGCTCCCAACCAGTTTGAGTGTGCTCCTATTCATGAAGAAGTTAACCTGGCTGTTGATCATAACCAGTTATTAATGGACATTATGAAGAGGACGGCACGAAAACATAAGTTCAGAGTGTTATTTCATGAAAAACCTTTTGCAGGAATTAACGGTTCCGGTAAACATAACAACTGGTCATTGTCGACCAATACGGGAGTCAATCTTTTGTCTCCGGGCAAAAATCCTAAGACCAATCTTCAGTTTCTGACTTTCCTTGTCAATGTAATTAAAGCAGTGAATGACAGTAACGATATTATAAGGTCTTCTGTCATAAATGAATCCAATTCATGGAGACTGGGAGGGCATGAAGCCCCTCCGGCAATTATTTCAGTTTTCCTCGGTTCTTATCTGTTAAGTATGCTAGATGATATAGCCAGTAAAGTTACAGAAAAGAAAATGTCACCTGCCCTGAAAACGGAACTTAAACTGGGAATAGGAAAAATTCCGGAGATATTACTGGACAATACTGACCGTAACCGCACTTCTCCCTTTGCTTTTACAGGTAACAGGTTTGAGTTCAGAGCTGTCGGATCGTCAGCCAACTGCAGTGCACCTATGATAGCTCTTAACTCTGCAGTGGCATATCAGCTTACAAAATTCAAGTCAGAAGTCGACCAGATAATTAAAAAAGGCCGTAATAAGGATGAAGCCATATTCCAGGTGCTTAAAAAATATATACTTGATTCGGAAAGGGTATTGTTTGAAGGGGATAATTATTCAAAAGAATGGCATGCTGAGGCAGCCAAAAGAAAATTGTGCAATATCTCAAGTGTGCCTGATTCTCTGAAATGCTATCTGAATGATGTTTCAAAAGAAGTACTGATCAGTACCGGAGTGTTTACCGAAAAAGAACTGCGAAGCCGTGTTGATGTTGAGTACGATAAATTTACCAAAATTGTTCAGATAGAAGCCCGGGTACTGGGCGACCTTGCAATAAATCATATTGTGCCAACTGCAATCAGGTATATGACTACTCTGACAGAGAATGTAAAAGGTCTGAAAGACGTGTTTAGTGAAGAAGAGTATGAAAAACTGTCAGGTCCGCGCAAACAAAACATAAGGCTTCTGGCTGATCATATCAATGAAATACAACAGCTTGTACGTGATATGATTGAGGCGAGAAAAAAAGCAAATATAATTGAAGATGCCTATAAGAAAGCCATTGCTTATGAGAAAAATGTGAAACCTTACCTTAATAGTATAAGACGTCATATTGACAAGCTTGAACTGATAGTTGATGATGAGATATGGCCTTTGCCAAAATACAGAGAGCTTCTTTTTACAAGATAATACTTTCTCTGAATACTCATTGGTCTCCAATAGGGGTGCTTCAAAAGAGCACCCTTTTGTTTTTTTAAGTTATTTATTTGAATTCTTACCGGAAAGTCGAGACTGACAGGTTATGCAGGTCATGCAGGTCATGCAGGTCGTATTTATAATATTATTTGAGGCAATCCGTTACTAAATAGTAAGGGTATAATTAAAATAATTATTTTTATACTCAAATTGAAAAAGATAAGATGAGAAGATTCTTGATCCTCATAATGGTATTGATGATTGCCGGTTTCCAGGAGACACAGGCTCAGAAGAGAAAGACCGAAAGGGCATATGATGCCTACAATGCCGGAGAATATTATGAGGCTATTGATCTTTTCAAGAGTGCATATTCAAAAACAAAGAGAAGTGACAGGGCAAGTCGCTCAGAATTGATTTACATGATAGCCGGTTGCTACCGTACTATCAACGATCCGAGAAATGCGGAGACATGGTATAAACTGGCTGTAAGATCCCCCGGTTCAAATCCTGAAGCCCAATACTGGCTGGCCGAATCACTTAAGAAGAATGGTAAATATCAGGATGCCATTGATGAGTTTAAGAAATACAAACAGATAGCACAGTCTGACGCAAGGCCTGATCAGCAGATCAGGGCTTGTGAGCTTGCCCTGGAATGGCAACGCAATCCTGAGGCCTATAATGTGGAAGAAATGAGGGATATCAATTCCAGAGAATCAGATTTCAGTCCGGCTTTTGGCCGTGATGATTATGGAGTAGTATTTTTTACCTCATCACGTGATGATGCTTCAGGGAACAAGACTCATGGTGCAACAGGCCAGGGATTTACGGATATTTTTGAAAGCCGGCTTGATAAAAAATCGAAGTGGAGCACTCCTGTTCCCGTTGATGGGATCAATAGTGAAGCAGAAGAAGGTACTCCGTTCTTTTCTGCTGATTACAGAGACCTTTATTTTACCAGATGTGAGGCCGGAAAGAGGGAAAAAAAGGGATGTATAATTATGCATGCAAGGAGATCAGGTGATGCATGGGGAGAGCCAAAGAATATAGGAATATTGCCGGATACTCTTATTGCTGCTCATCCTGCACTGACAGACGACGGCAACACTCTGTATTTTGTGTCCGATGTAAAAGGCGGATCCGGAGGAAAGGATATCTGGATGGTCAACCGCAGCCAGGAAGGAGACCAGTGGTTATCCCCACAGAATCTTGGCCCTGATATAAATACTCCCGGTGATGAACTTTTCCCTTATGTAAGGACTGACGGGACACTTTATTTTGCTTCTGACGGTCATATAGGCATGGGTGGGCTTGATATCTTCAAAGCTGTTCCTCAGCCCGACGGATCGTGGATAGTCACTAATATGAAACCTCCCATCAACAGTTCTGCAGATGATTTCGGCATAGCTTTCGAGGGAAATGAGGAGAAAGGGATATTCAGCTCTTCCCGTAAAGGAAGGGGGAATGATGAACTGTACTCTTTTGAACTGCCTCCTCTGGTATTTAATGTTACCGGACTCGTAAGGGATGAAAAGACAGGAGCGCCCATCGCATCGTCCACCGTACAACTGATAGCCAGTGACGGTCTTAACCTTCAGGCTGAAACGGGAGAAAGCGGTGACTTTTCTTTTTCTCTCAAACCAGATGTTGATTATATCTTCCTTGCTTCAAAAAGAGGCTATCTGAACGGGAAAGAGAGAGAGACAACCAAAGGTCAGGAAAAAAGCCGCGACTTTATGGTCAATTTATTGCTGACACCTATTGACCGGCCTATTGAATTGCCGAATATCTTTTACGACTTCAATAAATGGGATCTCCGACCGGAATCCATGGTGTCTCTTGACAGACTCACCGAGACACTTAATGATAACCCCAATGTCACAATAGAGCTTATGTCTCATACCGACTCACGGGACACAGAAGAGTATAATATTGATCTCTCCCAGAAAAGAGCACAATCAGTTGTTGAATACCTTATTGAAAAAGGAATTGATCCGGCACGCCTGACGGCAAAAGGCTACGGAGAATCTGATCCTAAGACCGTCGATGATATAATACAGGATCAATGGCCTTTCCTGAAGACAGGTACAGTATTGTCAGAAGAATTTATAAGCACTCTTGAGTCTGAAGAACAAAAGGAAATAGCACATCAGATAAACAGAAGAACAGAATTCAGAGTCCTCAGAACTGATTATGAGCCGGGGGAATAGGATTCCCTGTCAGTTTTGTCTCACAGCTAATACTACAGGCACATATTTAACTCTTTGAGGGGAAATTGCAATTATTTCTGCATCCTGTTACCACTCTGAGGCCACCTTTTAATATATTTGCCATATCATCTCCAAACGATATGAACAGTTACCCGAAATACTCCAGACGTGGTGTTTCATCACAAAAAGAAGATGTACATGCCGCTATAAATAAGATAGACAAAGGCTTATTCCCCAAAGCTTTCTGTAAAATTGTCCCTGATATACTGGGAGGTGACCCTGATTACTGCAATATTATGCATGCCGACGGTGCAGGGACTAAGTCATCACTGGCATATATCTACTGGAAAGAAACAGGTGATATGTCGGTTTGGAAAGGGATAGCACAGGATTCTGTCGTTATGAACCTCGATGATCTTATATGTGCAGGGGTCTATGATAATATCCTTTTATCATCGACTATCGGCCGTAATAAAAACCTGATACCCGGAGAGATAATATCAGCTCTTATCAATGGTACTGAAGAAATACTTGAAGAATTGCGTGCCATGGGAATAGGAATTTATTCAACAGGAGGAGAGACAGCTGATATAGGCGATCTGGTGCGGACCATTGTGGTAGACTCCACTGTAGTGGCAAGGCTCAGACGTAGTGAAGTGATCTCAAATAATATTAAGGCCGGGGATGTCATTGTAGGTTTTGCTTCTTACGGTCAGACAACATATGAAAAGGAATATAACGGAGGAATGGGTAGTAACGGTCTTACATCAGCCCGTCATGATGTTTTCGGTCATTATCTGGCAGGACTCTATCCTGAGAGCTTTGATTCCATATTAAGTCCTGATCTTATCTATTCGGGAAAACTCAAATTAACAGATATTGTTGAGGATATCAATATTACAGCCGGGAAACTGGTACTTTCACCGACCAGGACATACGCACCTGTTATGAAGGAGATTATCCGGTCTATGAAGGATGACATACATGCTGCAATCCATTGTTCGGGAGGAGGGCAGACCAAAGTCCTGCATTTTATTGATGATCTTCATGTTATAAAAGATGATCTCTTCCCTCTTCCTCCATTATTCACTATTATCAGGGAGCAGTCGGGGACTGACTGGAAAGAGATGTACCAGGTTTTTAATATGGGGCACAGGATGGAGATCTATACCGACAGAAGTAAGGCTGATGAAATGATACGGATAGCTGCCGGGTTTAATATGGAGGCAAAAATAATAGGCCATTGCGAAGAATCAGACAGCAGACGCTTATCAATAGTCAATTCTGCAGGTGTTTTTGAATACAGATGATGATAGTACCCCGAATATCATTGAAGTGTATGCTGTACTAACAGATTTAATGCTTATCATACCTTCCAATTGATCAGGATTGCCTTTTACATTTCCCGTGGTCCATCCTTATTTCAACCAGATAGGCAGTCTATTCTGTATATATTTGTGATGATGGCAATAATGGCTTACTCTTTGGAAATAAGTAGCCTTAATGCTTTATCTCCGTTGTTCCGTTTCACTTTTTTATTATCTTTGGGGGCAATTTTTCAAAACTATGGCTAATAATCTTATTCTTGAGAAGCTTGAAGGGGTAAAGAAGAGGTTTGTTGAGGTTGGAGAGCTTCTGACAAAACAGGAAATACTCTCCGACATGGAGCGTTATGTAAACCTGAACAGAGAATATAAAAGTCTGGAACCGATTATTAAGGTATACGAGAAATACAAGCTTACCCTTTCAAATATTACCAGCACCAAAGAACTCCTTTCCAGGGAGAAAGATGAAGAGATGAGGGATATGGCAAAAGAGGAGCTTGAATCGCTTAACAGCCTGGTACCTGAAATGGAGGAAGAGATAAAATTGCTTCTTATTCCTGTTGACCCTGAGGATGAGAAGAATGCCGTTGTTGAGATAAGAGCCGGAACGGGAGGTGATGAGGCTAGTATCTTTGCCGGAGATCTCCTGAGGATGTACATGAAATTTTTTGAACAGAAAGGATGGCATGCGGAGATCAGTCGTTTCACTGAGGGTACAGCCGGAGGATATAAAGAGATCGTTATCAGAGTGCGGGGTGAAGGCGTATATGGTATAATGAAATATGAGTCAGGTGTTCACAGAGTGCAAAGGGTGCCTCAGACTGAGACGCAGGGACGGATACATACATCTGCTGCTTCTGTTGTCGTTCTTCCCGAAGCCGATGAATTTGACGTGGACATAAGACCTGAAGATATCCGAAAGGATACCTACTGCTCATCTGGTCCGGGTGGCCAGTCGGTTAATACAACTTATTCAGCCATAAGACTGACACATATCCCGACAGGTATTGTTGTTACATGCCAGGATGAAAAATCGCAGCTTAAAAACTATGATAAAGCATTAGGAGAACTGCGGACACGACTGTATAATCTGGAGTACCAGAAATATCTCGACGATATTTCCAGAAAAAGGAAGACAATGGTATCTACAGGTGACAGGTCTGCAAAGATCAGAACCTATAACTATCCACAGGGACGAATGACAGATCACCGGATAAACCTTACCATGTATAACCTCACATCTGTTCTTGATGGCAATATACAGGAAGTTATTGATAAACTTCAGATGGCGGAAAATGCAGAGAGACTAAAGGTGAGTGACCTTTAAAAGATTGAATATGAATAGCTTAGAATTACTTGGCAGGATACGGGAAAAGAAGTCTTTTCTTTGTGTGGGACTTGATTCAGATATTGCAAAAATCCCTGCTTGTGTAAGAGAACAGAAAAACCCCGTTTTTGAATTCAACAGAAGAATAATAGATGCAACACATCAGTACGCTGTTGCCTATAAGCCCAATATTGCATTTTATGAATCGGAAGGTGCCAGAGGATGGGAATGGCTGGAGTCAACTGTCCGTTATATTAAGGATAATTATCCTGATATATTTGTAATTGCCGATGCCAAGCGTGGAGATATAGGTAATACATCCAGAATGTACGCCAAAGCTTTTTTTGAAAATCTGCCATGTGATGCAGTTACTGTAGCTCCCTATATGGGGCAGGATTCTGTTACCCCTTTTCTCTCATACAAGGATAAATGGATTGTTCTTCTGGCCCTCACTTCAAACAAGGGTGCAGATGATTTTCAGTATCATAATGAAGATGGTATAAGGCTTTTTGAACGAGTCCTTTCGGTCTCTAAAAAATGGGGAGATATAAATAATATGATGTACGTTGTGGGGGCTACCCGTGCTGAGATGTTACGTGAGATCAGAAGGTTGATACCGGAACATTTTCTGCTTGTTCCCGGTATAGGAGCACAGGGAGGCAGCCTTGCTGAGGTGGTGAAGTACGGTATGAATAATAAATGCGGATTACTTGTTAATTCCTCACGAAATATAATTTTCGCCGATGACTCGGATAAATTCGACCTCGCAGCTAAAGAGAAAGCAGCTGAACTCCAAAAAGAAATGGGGCAATACCTGGCTGAAAGGAATCTTGTTTAGGTTCACAATATCCGGGTAATATTCCAATAATAAATAATTAGTATCCGGAATGACACACAATATTTAAGGGAGTGAAGAAAATTAATTTACTCCCCTTGGGATTGGGGTATATGTATTGATTTTCAGGCGATTTTAGAAATTTTATTAATCATTCCGGATGCTCATTAAAGAAATTATTATTTTCATTACCGGGCGATAAGGTGTTGTCAGGCCCCGAAAGCAAACATTGCCAAATAATCCTGAAAATCCGTTTTTCAGGAAATTCTGATTCATTTATTGCTTATCTTTATTGTCTCGCTGTAATTAAAATAGTGTTTTCCATGAAAGAGGAATTTCTTCATTACCTGTGGAAATACAGGCTTTATGATGATGATAAATTATCTGACAAAGATGGTAACAGGATAACTGTAATCCATCCGGGAGAGTATAACCGCGATTCCGGTCCGGATTTTTTTAATGCACGTGTCATTATTGGTGATACAGAATGGGCCGGGAATGTTGAAATACATATTATGGCTTCACATTTTGATCTTCACAGGCATAATTGTGATCCTGCTTACGATAATGTCATACTACATGTTGTTACCTGTAATGATAAAAAGGTGTATAATACTAGGGGAGAAGAATTACTGACTGTTGAAATGAAGTACGATGAGGCCATTTATGAACGATATCTCGATCTTGTAAATACACCTTATATAATTGCTTGTCAGTCTGATATTAAAAGCATTGAGCCTTTTTACATACAGGGATGGCTTGAAGCACTTGTGATAGAAAGGCTCATGGATAAATGTACACATATCAGCAAGATTTTTTCTGAGACGGGAAATGACTGGGAGGAGACCTTTTACAGGCTTATCTCGCGTTATTTTGGGTTTAGGGTTAATACAGAACCATTTGAGATGGTGGCCAATGTACTGCCATACAGAATAATAAAAAAGCATGCTGACAATCTCTTTCAGGTAGAGGCCCTTCTTTTCGGAGCAGCGGGGATGCTTGATGAAGCTCTTTTCAGGGAAGCTTTGCATGATGATTACTACAGAGCTCTGATAAAAGAATTCAGAATATTGTCTGCTAAATATTGTATACATCCTGTTCACGGGTGGTTATGGAAATATTCCAGGTTACGGCCTGCTAATTTCCCCACTGTCAGATTGTCTCAGCTTGCTGCCATGCTTGTTAAATATCCTTCTCTTTTTTCAAGGTCACTTGAAATACAGGAAATTACAGACCTCAGAAATATTTTTGATGTTACTGCATCAGCGTATTGGAACAATCATTTTGTTTTCGGCAGGAGAAGCTGTTCTTACCCCAAGACTACAGGTAATCAGGCTATCGATATCCTCCTTATTAATGCAGTGATTCCGGTATTGTTTTTCTATGGCCGTAATCATGATTCAGATGATATTTGCGATAAAAGCCTGGCTTTTCTCAGAGGTATAGGACCCGAATCCAATTCTATTATCAAGGAATGGACAGTTACGGGTATCGATGCCACTTCAGCTTATGACACACAGGGTCTGATTCAGTTGAGGAACAATTATTGCAGGAAAAGAAGATGTCTTGAGTGCCGTATCGGCAATCTTCTGATCAGCAGGGGTAAAACTCTTAAGAATAATAATCAGCTTATCCTTGAACCATGAGTTTTTTTAAATATTTGATAATTGTTGATAAGATTTCAAAATATGTTAATTTTTTATCTGAATATACGCAACTTAATGGCTGACATATACGTCTTTATAATAAATGGTTACAATAAAAACAAAAACTGCGCCGTTTCGTATAAGAGAATAACGCAGAATAATTAAAAAAAAGTTCCAATTGTTTGATTATTTACATAAAAAAGCCTTATTTTTGCGTTCCAAAATTGGAGGTTCGATCTCCATGTGGGTAAATAATATTTTAGTAAAGGATATGTATTTAACATCAGAAAAAAAACAGGAGTTGTTCAATTCATTTGGAACGTCGGAAACAGATACCGGTTCT
>DAINPM010000060.1:0-14322 GCA_036743455.1 Bacteroidales bacterium
AGCTCTTGAACTGAAACCGGATGATGTATTCACTCTTAGAAGCCTTCAGGAATTATACTATAGATTCAGACAGAAAGATCCTGAACTCAATAAGAAATATGAAGAAGTAAAAGCCAGACTAAGCGAACTGGAACAATAATTGTAAGTTTTATTTGAGATACTTCAGTTTATAATTATATAAAGCCCTTCATTTACTTGAAGGGCTCTTTTTTTTCTGTATAAACCTATTAAGGAAAATAGGATAGAGTTTCGCTTTTATTTTTAAGTTTTTGCCTGACAGATATTTCCTATTTTACATAATATTAATTATAGGAAAAACGATAAGTTCTTATAAAATCCTCCAATAATAAAATCCAGGTTATTTAACAACTCATTTATTTTTTTCTTATACCATCTTTTATTCTTTGAATATGTCCACGGCCCAATCCTTTTACCTCACAGCCGAGCTCGAAATATCGTTTTATTTTATCATCTGTTAAAATTCCAAAACAATCAATAATTGCTGCTGGTTTTCCTATTGTCCTGACAATCTTATCAGGATCAAGATCCAGATAAGCCTTATGAGGTACTGCCAGAATAACTGCATCCGTATCATTTAAAGCTTTGTTTATATCATTCTGTACTCGTATTTCCTTTAATTTTTCCTGATTACGGAAAAATCTGGCCTTACTTTCACCGGCAGCGGGAAAAGTATCCTGTTGTTCAAATTCCCACCAATGTTCAACATAGGGATCATGTACTCGTATTTCAGCCCCCATTTCAGCTAGTTTTCTTATAACTATCTCCGATCCACTGTAACGTGTATCTCCTACATCTTCCCTGTAAGCTGCACCAAGTATTAAAATTTCCGCCCCGGCAATGGGCTGTCCCATATTACGTAAGGCATCACGTGTAAGCTGGCCTACATGCAGACCTCTTGTGTCATTTATATCAATGGCCAGAGGTGTGATCCTGAAGATATCATCCTCAAAACCAAGAATATGTTTATATGCCCACAAGCCCAGTCCTCCGTCTTTGGGAAGACAATATCCACCTATTCCCGGACCGGGGAAGATCATATTATTATGTGTAGGCCGCATTTTAATGGCTTTGATCACTTTTATGAGATCAACACCATTCCTTTCGGCAAAAAGGCTCCACTCATCAAGAAAAGCAAGAATAGTGGCCCGGTAACTGTTCTCAATTATTTTCGCAGTCTCAGATTCTATGGGCCTTTCCATAACAGTAAGCGGATATTTTTCAGTATTAAGCACTTCTGTCAGAAACTTCTCAACTTTTGTGCGTGCTTTTTCGTTAATTCCACTACATACTCTCCAGAAATCCCTTATACTGGCAACATAATTACGGCCCGGCATAACTCTCTCATAACTATGTGCCAATAAAGGGTCTGAGTCAATACCACGTTTTCTGAATACTTTTTTCATTATAGGATATGCAACCTGTTCAGTTGTCCCCGGAGCTACAGTAGTCTCAATCAGTACAAGAGCTTCAGAAGGAATATGTTCTGCAATAATTTGAAGCGAAGCCTCCAGGGCAGCCATATCAGTCTGTCCGGACCGAACATTACCAAGATCTTCCTTTATATAATCACATTGTACATCAACAACAACAACATCTGCTAACTTAAGAACATCATAAGTATATGTTGCTATAAGGGTTTTCTTTTCTTTGACACAACGGGCTATCATGGGATCAACCTCCGGATCTTCAGCTTTTACCGGAGAAACGCCCCTGTTGAGTAAGGGAATCTTCCAGTAACTTCTGACACTAGGTCTTTGCATTCCAATAACAAATTTTGAAGGATTACCTTCTTTGTCAACTGTGTCTGCCACTATGGCTGCCATTACAGCACCCACAAACCCCACTCCCATTACTACAACAATTTCCCGGTTCTTTTTTCTCTCTTCTGTAACCCGCTTTTTAAGATAAGAAAATTCTGCTTTGTAATCTTCCTGTTTTGGTAAAGGAAATTTTTCACCGGAGGGACTAATTGAAAATTTTTCGTTCATTTGAAATTATTGTTGGTTATACCTATCAGTTAATTAATTAAGATTGTAAATTTAATGATTTGTATTTTAACAGTTTTAGTTAATACTAATATTCCGGTACTATATTTTACCAACGAAGGAAAAGAGTTGACGAATAAAGTTCCGGAATGAAGAAATAAAAAATAATATCATGAATAGTATCCATCAATCAACACTTGATTTCTTAAGTGCATTAAGAAAACATAATCAGAGAGAATGGTTCATTAATAATAAAGCGGCGTATGAAACAGCAAAAAAAGAATTTGAATCCTTTATTCAGGCTGTAATTTATGAAATAGTAAAATTTGATCCAATATTAAAAGGACTGGAAGCAAAAAACTCAATTTTTCGCATTTACAGAGATATAAGGTTCTCACACGATAAAACAATATACAAATCACATTTCGGGGCTTATATCGTTCGCGGAGGTAAAAAAAATGGCAACCGTTTTGCAGGATACTATATACATCTTGAACCGGATAATAAGAGTATGATTGCCGGAGGAGCATACCTCCCTCCCATGCCCTGGCTGACTGCGGTAAGAAAAAAGATTGATGAAAAAGGAAGCGATTTTATTAAAATAATCAATAATCAGGAATTAAGACAAATATTCGGAGACCTGGAAGGAGAAAGACTATCATCAGCACCAAGAGGATTCAGAAACTATCATCCCAATATAGAACTCCTTAAAATGAAAAGCTTTCTGCTCTCCCGTATTGTTTCTGACAAAGAAGTTGTGGACAGGGATTTTTTTGATTTGATAATCAGAGCTTCAAAAGCCCTGAAACCTTTCAATGATTTCCTAAATGATTATTAACTTATTTCAAATAATAATTGATGATCTTGTTTTTAATGGAGTTTAAAATAAACTATTTAACTGGAATAATATATATATTTAACTTTTAAAAGAGAAAACCTTTAAAAACATTTATATAAATATCTGGACTGCTACTGAGGCAATACCGATTAAATATTGAAGGTAATTGTTTATATAAGCAAATTATACCGTTAACAAGACATTTGATAATTAAACTTAAATTATTTACAATGAAAAAACTGATGTTCTCCCTCACCTTTGCATTACTTGCAATTTTATGTAGCTACGGCCAGTCATCTAAATTAAAAGTAGGAATGAAAGCTCCTGAATGGAAATTCCAGGATGCTGACAGAAACGAATTTACAATGGATTCCTGGGCCGGAAAAGTATTGCAGATCAATTATGTAGATCCTGATGAATCTGATTTGAATGATTCATTTAATGATGCTGTGAACAAAGCTACAGACATTGATAAAAGAATAAATCGTGATCTCTTCAAAGGTTTTGGAATTGTAGACACAAAATCGACATGGAAACCCAAAAGTCTGGTCCGTCTCATTGCGGGCAACAAAGCAAAAAAATACGATACCACAATATTATTTGATTACGAAGGAACACTACAGAGTAACTGGGGATTACCGAGTGACAGTTACAGTGTTGTTATTGTTGATAAAAACCGTATTGTGAGAGCGCTATACACCGGAAAGATTCCCGAATCAGAAAATGAAAAAATAATCCAACTGATCATTGAACTTACGAAAGAATAATTTTTTGCGGAGTCAAATACTATCTGTGTAACTCTTAATCCCCTGACATCATATATCATATTGATTAACGGAAGATATAACAATAAGTATTACATAGTCTTTTAATAAGTAATGACTACTGATCATTATTTTTCTTCATCAATATCTGTTATATCGCTTCCGATTCTGGCTTTTATTCTTTCCAGATCATTTTTTATTGTAACTACAGTTTTAAAGAGCTGTTTTTCAGGAAGAACCGGATCTGGCAACTCATTGCTTATATAATTAATGAATTTCCATATTTCTTTTACTTCATTTATATGAACTTCATAGGGTTCATAAATAGGATTCAGTGAATAAAGAACCAGCTTCCCGTCTGTTATCAGATTGTTTTCAACAACTTTAAAGACTATACCATCATTAACGGTAAACACCACGTAAGCTTTACCGCTTATTATATCATGCCAGTCCTGGACAAATTCTCCTGTCACCCATGAACCATCGGGTATTGGAAGCATTGAATCACCTTTAAGCTGAAATGTTCTGTATTTACGTTTTTCACTAAGAAAAGGCAGGCGAAACCTGGGCAACTCCTCAATATATTCCGGATCAGCATATCCGGTTGTATATCCGGCTTTTGCCTTTTCATTTACAAGTTCTATGTTTTCATTATTATCGGAACCAACCGTTGTTGTTAACACTCTCAGATTACTGCCTTTTATATAGGCATCATAACCCCTTTCAAGTTCACCAATTTGACTTTCAGATAATTTTGTAATATCTATTTTCAGTAATGTATCAATTGATACATTAAAAAACCTGGAAAATGAAATCAGTGACTCAATACCAGGTTGAGCTACACCATTTTCATAACCACTCAGAGTCGAACGCTTCAGGTTAAGGGCAATAGCAACTTCATCCTGTGTCCTGCCCTTTCTTTTTCTTAAAAATTTAATGTTTGATGTGAAATACATGGCAAAATTGATTATATTGTAATCATATTTTTGATTATTTTCTAATCAAAAATAGATAAAAATATCATAAAACCAAAATATTTAAAGAAAATTTATAATACTTTGAATTCTATGATGTTCACGGCAGGTAACACAGAACGATCGATTCTACATCTCGACCTGGACACTTTTTTTGTATCTGTAGAAAGGCTTAAGAACAGCAGATTAGTAGGAAAACCGGTAATAATAGGCGGAATGTCTGACCGTGGTGTGGTATCCAGTTGCAGTTATGAAGCCAGAAGATATGGTGTAAATTCCGGAATGCCAATGAAAATGGCAAAAAATATGTGTCCTGAAGCAATTACAATAAGGGGAGATATGGAAGCATACACCAGTTATTCAGATATCATCACTGAGATAATTGCAGAAAGATCACCACTTTACGAAAAATCATCCATTGATGAACATTATATTGACATCTCAGGAATGGATCGTTTTTACGGATGCATGAAATGGTCACATGAATTACGCCGGTATATAATAAAAGAAACAGGATTACCTGTTTCCGCAGGACTTTCAATAAACAAAACTGTCTCAAAGATTGCAACAGGAGAAGCAAAGCCTAACGGAGAGATCAGGGTTAACCAGAGACAGGTTCTCTGTTTCCTTGATCCTCTCTCAATCAATAAAATACCCATGATAGGCACAAAAACTTATCATATACTACGTTCAATGGGGATCTCAACCATATATACCCTTCGCAGTATTCCTGCAGAATTGCTTGAAAGGCTTATGGGTAAAAACGGTATTGAGATATGGAAAAGAGCCAATGGTATCGATACAACGCCAGTGATGTGTTATTCGCAACAAAAATCAATAAGCACGGAACATACATTGGACAAGGACACAACTGATACTGAAATGCTAAAACAACTTCTAATAAGCATGGTAGAAAAAAACGCCTATGAATTACGGAAACAGGAGAAGCTGACATCCTGTGTAACAGTAAAAATAAGGTATTCAAATTTTGACACTCACACAATACAGAAAAGAATACCATATACTGCTTTTGATCATGTGCTTATTGAAGTCTCAAAAGAACTTTTCAGTCGCTTGTATCAAAGGCGTATGTTGATAAGACTTATAGGTGTCAGATTCAGTTGTCTGGTAAGAGGCGTCCAGCAGCTGGACATATTTGATGATACTCCTGAAAAGGTCAGTCTTTATATGGCAATTGACAATATGAGAAGGCGTTTCGGACAGAATGCCGTATTAAGAGCTGCCGGAGTAATGACCAGTGCAGAAAGAGAAAAAAAAGTCCTTAAACAACTTGAAAATACTGCCAGAGAACAGCAAATGATTGAAGACAGACTTTATAAGTATGCAATATAAAACACTATGTATTTAAACTGCCATTCATATTACAGTCTGCGCTATGGAACAATGTCCCCGGAAGAACTGGTAAAGAGAGCATCGGAGACGGGAGCTATATCTATTGCACTGACTGATATAAATAATACAACCGCTATTCCCGAATTTGTTACTGAATGTAAAAAATATAATTTATCTGCTATTGCAGGAATTGAATTCAGGAACAATAACGAATTGCTATATATAGGAATAGCCCGTAATAATAATGGTTTCAGAGAGCTTAATGAATTTCTTTCAGAATATAATTTTAAAAAAGCTTCTCTCCCTTTCCCTGCCCCCCGTTTTTTAAATGTATATACAATCTACCCGCTTCAAAAACAACCTGAACGAAGATTATATGATAATGAACGAATCGGTATCAGAATACATGAAGCTGGAAAACTGATATCCTGTTCTGTATCCGAAAAAAATAATATGGTGATTCTTCACCCGGTAACATTTGCAGACAAAGAAGATATTTTTATTCATAAAAACCTGAGGGCCATTGATAATAATATCCTCCTCAACCATTTAAAACCTTTTCATTGTGCAGAAGAAGACGAGTTTTTCAATAGCAGCGGATATATCAGAAAATGTTTTTCAGAACATCCTGGTATTGTAAGAAACAGTGATACTTTACTTAATGATTGCTGTCTGTCATTCGACAAAGAGAACCAGAAGAATAAAAAGGTATTTTCGGCCAGCAGGTATGACGATAAACTTCTTCTTGAGAAGCTGGCATGGGATGGTATGATTTACAGATATGGCAGAAATAACCCCGAAGCAAAAGAAAGAATAAAACATGAACTGGAAATAATCGACAAACTGGGATTTTCTGCTTATTTCCTTATAACATGGGATATTATACGCTATTCAATGGCACGGGGATTCTACCATGTAGGAAGAGGAAGCGGTGCAAATTCCATAGTTGCTTATTGCCTGAAAATCACAAATGTTGACCCAATTGATCTAAACCTTTACTTTGAAAGATTCATTAATCCTAAAAGAAGCTCTCCTCCCGATTTCGACATTGATTATTCCTGGAAAGAAAGAGATGAAGTTATAGATTATATTTTTAAGAGATACGGCTACCGGCATACAGCCCTTCTTGGAACAATAAACACATTCAAAGGAAAATCTATTATACGTGAACTGGGGAAAGTACACGGATTACCAAAAGAGGAAATAGATGCTATCATTGAGAATCCCTCAAATGAAGTAAATCGAAATGATATAACTGATATCATTTTTTCAACAGGTCTTCGTATTGCCGATTTTCCTAATACACGGAGCATTCACGCAGGAGGAATTCTCGTTTCGGAAGAACCGTTATCATCATATACAGCCCTTGACATGCCACCAAAAGGCTTTCCTACAACGCAATGGGATATGTATACTGCAGAGGAAATAGGTTTTGAGAAACTGGACATACTAAGCCAGAGAGGTATCGGACACATACAGGAGAGTGCCGAAATAATTCTGAAAAACAGATCGGTTGATATAGACGTACATGCAATACAAAAATTTAAAAATGACCCTATAATAAAGGATTACCTTAAAAATGGCGAAACTAAAGGATGTTTCTATATTGAGAGTCCTTCAATGAAGGGTCTTTTACAGAAACTAAGATGCAGTAATTACACAACACTTGTTGCTGCCAGTTCAATAATACGACCAGGTGTTGCACGTTCCGGGATGATGCGGGAATATATCCACAGGTTCCATAATCCGGATAAATTCAAATATCTGCATCCGGTAATGAAGGAACAACTTGAAGAAACATACGGAGTTATGGTATACCAGGAAGATGTATTGAAAGTCTGTCATCATTTTGCAGGACTCGACCTTGCAGATGCTGACACTCTCCGCCGGGCAATGAGCGGGAAGTACCGTTCAAAGGAAGAAATGAAGCGTATTATTGATAAATTTTTCTCAAACTGCAGGGCAAAAGGTTATAATGAAGATCTGACCAAAGAAGTATGGAGACAAATAGAGTCCTTTGCAGGATATTCATTTTCAAAAGCCCATTCTGCATCCTATGCGGTTGAAAGCTATCAGAGCCTTTACCTTAAAGCTCATTTCCCACTCGAATTTATGGTAGCCGTAATCAATAACTTCGGAGGATTCTACAAAACCTGGGTATATGTGCATGAAGCCAGAAGATATGGAGCTATAATAGAATTACCATGCGTTAACAAAAGTAATTACAAAACCACAATATCCGGAACATCTATTTACCTTGGCTTCATTCATATACAGAACCTGGATAGCTCCGTCGCAGAAAATATTGAGATAAACCGGACAAATGAAGGTTATTTTTCAGATATGAACGATTTTATTGCAAGAATTAATCCCGGACTGGAACAGATCATTTTATTAATCAGAACCGGGGCATTCAGATTCACAGGAAAAAACAAAGCCGTACTGCTATGGGAAGCTCATATGATAATAAACAAACATAAATCTATGCTGATAAAACCTCTGTTCTCCCCTCCTTCCAGACATTTCAGACTGCCGGAATTAAAACACGATAATCTTGATGATGCCTATGATGAGATCGAACTGCTGGGATTCCCTGTGTCATTGTCATGGTTCGATATGCTTAAAACATCTTACCGGGGTGATGTAAGAGCACGTGAGATGATAAAATATAAAAATAAGTCTGTGAGGATTATAGGACATCTGATTACTATTAAATACGTAAAGACTGTGAAGAAAGAATGGATGAATTTCGGGTGTTTTATCGATCCAGACGGAGATTATTTTGATACAACACATTTTTCTCAATCACTGAAAGACTATCCTTTTAAAGGTGCAGGAAGTTATCTTATACAGGGAAAAGTGGTTGAAGAGTTCGGATATCCTTCTATGATAGTTGAAAAAATGGGAAAACTACCGGTCATATCCGATAAAAGATACTGAAAAATAAAATAATGCAGGAATAAAAGCTCAAGTCAGTTATTTTGACGTACAACTTTCAGGATTCCTTTTATAGATTGAATCTTTTTCATAAAGGCATAAAGGACGTCATTATTGGGTACCAACAAACTAATGGTTCCTTCAAACATGCTATTCTCCATACTATAACTGAAATTTCTTACAGTAATAGTAAAATCAGAGATCACTTCAGATATCCTGTTTACAATACCAATTTGTTCAACTCCCGATATTTTGATTGAAGTAATAAAGGATGTTCCGGTTTTTGCTTCAGACCATCTTGCAGCTATAACCCTGTAGGGATATTTCGACATAAGATTGTGAGCATTGGGACATCCTGTCCTATGAATTTTTATTCCTTCAGAAATAGTAATAAATCCGAAAATTGAATCACCAAAAACCGGATTACAACATTTTGCCAGACGATAATCAAGTCCCTCTACTTTATCTTCAATTAAAAGATAATCTGTGAATTGGGAACCAATTGTCGCTTTAATTTCTTTTTCAGGTACAGGACTTTGAACTGTACGTGAAACAGATGGATCTGGTTCCTGAAGAATTTCCTTGATTTCAAGTAGTTCTATCTTACCGGTGTCAATCATATAATAAAGGTCCTGAGCTGTCTTAAAACCGTAGTGATTGATAAGTTTTTGGATGACTGAATCGCCATATGGTATTTTCCAGTTTTTAAGACGACGCATAAGTATCTCTTTACCATCAGCAGCAGCTTTGGCTTTTTCCTCATTCAGGGCCAGTTTGATCTTTGTTTTAGCCTTGTTTGTTACAACAAACGAAAGCCAGTCCTGTTTTGGCTTCTGATTCTTTGATCTGATAATATCAACATGGTCGCCATTTTGAAGTACATGTTTAATAGTAACATTTTTCCCATTTACTTTTCCTGCGACACACGAAGATCCTATATCAGTATGTATATCAAAAGCGAAATCCAGAACAGTAGCCCCGGCTGGTAATTGCCGAAGATCTCCCTTGGGTGTAAAGACGAATACTTCATCAGTATACAATCCAGACCGGACCTGGTCAAGAAAATCCCTGTCTTCTTTATCTGAGGATTCAAGTATTTCTCTCATCCGTGTCAACCACATCTCAAGACCACCTTCTCCTTTCACTCCCTTGTACCTGAAATGAGCAGCCAGCCCTTTTTCTGCTACTTCATCCATTCTCCTGGAACGGATCTGAACCTCTACCCATTTTCCTCTGGGACCAACTACGGTTGTATGAAGAGATTCATATCCGTTTGATTTGGGAACAGAAATCCAGTCACGTAATCTGCTTGGATTTGGCTGGTATAAATCAGTCACTACAGAATATACCCTCCAGCAATCTGACTTATCATTACCTTTTTCACTGTCTATAATGATCCTGATAGCAAAAATGTCATACACTTCATCAAAATCAATACCCTGTTGCTTCATTTTCTGCATTATAGAATGTATTGATTTAGTGCGACTTTTAATAGTAAACCTAAACCCCTGCTTTATAAGTTTCTCCTGTAATGGTCTGGAAAAATCCCTTATAAGTTTGTTCCTTGAAGCAGTTGTCTGTTTTAACCTTTCTTCAACATATCTGTATTGTTCAGGTTCAAGATACTTAACAGCAAGATCTTCGAGTTCCGACTTAATATTATAAAAACCAAGGCGGTGAGCAAGCGGGGCATAAAGAAAATAGGTCTCTGAAGACAAGGGTATCTTTTCTTCTTCAGGAGCATTGTCCAGATTTCTCATATACTCTAATCGTTCTACCAGTTTGATCAGAATAACCCTTACATCGTCAGCAAGACTTAACAATAGCTTCCTGAAATTCTCGGCCTGATAAGAAGATTGCATTGAATCAATAGTAGATATTCTTGAAAAACCTTTCAGTATCTCTACAACTTTGCTCCCAAATTTCTTCTCAATATCCCGTTCATTGACAGTCAGATAATCATAAGAATCATGTAAAAGTGCAGTTATAATTGAAGTAAGTCCCAGCCCCATCTCCCCTGCAACGATACGTGCAACAGACAGAGCATGAAGAATTTTTGCTTCACCGGTAATGGTTTCGCTTTCTCCACAAGTCTTTATGGCCAGATCAAGAGCCTTCCTTATCTTAGGAATATCGGATGCTGCAACTGTATTCTTTGCAGACTGTAAAAGTGCCCTGTATCCTGAATTAATTTTCTGAGTTGTCACTTTGTCAACTAATTAAAAAATAGTGATCAAAATCATTCAGGCATGAAGATAAAGAATAATAGAATAAAAATGAATACCTCGATATATCATGAAAAGATACTATCTGAGTTACTTTAAGAAAACATTTCAATCGTCCGTTTCAAGTTGTTCAAGTTCTTCTATTCCAAGTGTTTTAGACATTTCTGATAATTCCTTCAGGTTAATATCTCCTCTTATTGAAATCAACGAATTTCCTCCCGGGCTTCCTGAAATCAACAGAAGCTCAGAGACATTTTCTCCTTTCTGACGCACCAGAAATTTTGTGACCTCCCTTCCTTCCCTGACAACCATCAATTCCTCATAAATTGATAAATCAAGTTCTCTCTTCAATTCATCATAGAAATTTATTTCCATATCTGTTGACAATGAATCCTGAGAAAGAATTCTTATTGATTTAAGACTAGTCAGAACACTGTTCTTATTGTCCGTGGACCCTTCCAGTCCGGCAAGCAAGCCTAACATTTTACCAGAAATATATACTGAAGTAAATCCCTCCCTCTCTGAATATTTATCAAACAGGGCATCAACGGGATAAGACTGTCCGAATGCCAACGTACACATAAAAAATACAGCAAATGCCAATATAAGTTTTTTCATATGTTTATTTTTTTGGTCTTAATTGTAGTAATCAAATTAAATATCATCACTCTTGTCATCATATTGTAAATCTGACAATTGAATTACAGGTTCTATTTTTTTAATGGTTTCTGATATAATTTCTGTTGATTTTTCCAGCGATTGTTTACTTACCTGAGTTGCATCTTCAAATTTTCGGATTGCCTTCAGGGATTCTGTCCCTTTGTTAAGCTTAAGGGATATGTCATTTAATAACTTCATAGTTTCAGTATAAGCTATTTCAGGATCTGAAAAGGTATCTTTCGGCATTTTTTCATGTACAAACACGAAATATAATCCGATAAATAATAAAACTGCTGCTGCAATTCCGGATACTGAAACGAATGCCTTCCGGAAATTAATGAAACGCCTGCGCTCTGCAATACTATCATCAATGTATTTATTAATCCGTTCATTGAAGTCTTCTGAGGGTTCCGGAACATAATCAAGACCAGATAGTCCTGAAAACACTTCCTGGTCTGTTTCATAACCCGGAAGAACAGATTTACCTGAAAAATAATTCTTAAGTTCAGTTTCTTCCTCTGGTCCTGTGACGCCATTATAGAATTTTTCCAGCAGTATTTTTAATTTGTCTTCTCTCATTATTGTATTTTAAATATTCTTCCTTTATAATCTTTCTTCCTCTGGATAAAAGAACCCTGAGATTATTAATATTTATACCATTGATCTGCGATATTTCTTCATAAGACAGTCCCCTAATGTCTTTCATTTCAACTACTTCTCTGTATTGTTCAGGCAATCTGGCTATTATGAGTCTCAGTATTTTTGCATTTTCGAAATTAACAAGTTGATAAAAGGGTGTCGGTGAAGGATCGGACATTCCGGCTTCAAAATCTTCTGTATCACTTCTTATTTTTTTCCATTTTCTCAATCTGTCAATACATTCATTACGAGTCATAGTTGCTGCCAGTGCGTCTTTTCTGTTATATTCATTAAGCCTCACCCCCATTATCCACATTTTCATGAAGACTTCCTGAACTACGTCTTCTGCCTCCTGTTTATTTTTAAGGATACCAAAGGCAATAATGAAAAGTTGTCTGCTGTATTTAAGTATTAAGTCATTAAAGGCACTCCGGTTCATCAGATCATAAAGATGTTAGAACATAGTAGTAAAGGTAAGAAGATTAAGTTTCAGTTCCATGCTATATCTAGATCTGTATTATCACAGTTATTCCGGATTTTTTCAGCGAATTTCCGGGCATCTTTATATGTCATATTACCATTTATTTGTATTATCATATTTTTTTCACCTCCTCCTATAAGAAGAAGTTCTTTGTAATTTCTCCCCTTTGAACGGGCGAATAAGACCAAATCCTGATCATATTTCTTTATTCTCATGAATTCTTCATAGTCTTTACGATCAATTTCTTTCTCTACCATTCTGATAAAATTTCTGATATCACTGTTCTTTTTCTCCTGCACTATTATTCTGATCCTCGAAATTTCCGGATGGAAAAAGTCATTTTCATTGTCACAATCATTAATTAATTTCGTCAGTTTGAATACATTTGAGCTTACAGTTATTGTGACAAAGTCATCATTGCCTGCATACCTGTCAAATAAAGTATCAATTGATCTTTGAGCATTCAGAGACATTGCGAAAACAAGCATTACAAATATTAATACCAGATTTTTCATAATAATTTGTATTTATTAAATTCGATTTGTTCATTACTATGACGTACCAGATGATTTTTCATAACAAAAAAACGGACCTTTGATCCGTTTTTTTTATAAAATATTGATATGCAAAATGTGATCACTTTACAGGAGAATCCGGTTCTTTGGCCATTGCTGTATAATACCCCCAATCAACAAATCTGGGTAAAATACGCTGGAAGAGAGCTGTAAGTCTTCCTTCCCATGTCAGGATTTTATTTCTTTTGTTTTTCCTGATTCCTTTAAGTATCCATTTTGCAACAAATTCAGGTGAAGAATGGTTATTTTCTCTACGGGGTGACATACCTTGTTCCGATCCATCAGCAACCAATGCATGCTTTCGGATCTCTGTTGAAGTGAAACCTGGTGCAATTATCATAACATGTAAACCTTTTTTAAGGTTTTCAATACGTATTGTTTCAAGAAAACCATGGATAGCAAACTTAGATGCTGAATAACCTGTTCTTCCGGGCAGACCATGAAAACCGGCAATAGAAGAAACTCCTATAAGATTACCCTTTGACGCTACCAGATAAGGTAATGCATATTTAGTACAATAAACAGTCCCCCAAAAATTAACATTCATCAAACGATGAAGCACCTCCAGCTTAACCTCATCAAATCTAGCTCTCATTGATATTCCCGCATTATTAACCAGTATATTTACAGTACCATATCTCTCAACGGTTCTTTCAACAAGATTTTTACAGTCAGATTCAATACTAACATCAGTTTTAACATAGCTGGCTTCATAACCATGTGACCGTAACTCTTTGACGATTTCTGATAATTTCTCCTCAGATCGCGCTGCAAGCATCACTTTACTCCCATTAATAGCAAACTGACGTGCCGTGGCTTCTCCTATACCCGAAGATGCACCAGTTACAATTACAACTTTATCCTTAAAAA
>DAINPM010000061.1:0-14321 GCA_036743455.1 Bacteroidales bacterium
TCAGAAAAATAAAAGTTAAAAATATGCCGGCCTTTATCCTGACAGACGATAAGGGGAATGACTTTTTTGATGAGTATAACAAGTAATTAATGAGATAGGATAAATACTTTTTTTTATTATTCACTTATTACTTCAATATCAAATATGTCATGTCTGTCAAGGGTCTTCCAGTACCTGATAGTTTTTTCTCTGACAAGCTCCCAGTAAATATCACTGTCAAGGCCATAAATAAAATCTATTTCCTCCAGTTCGGAACTTATCTTATCAGCTAATTCAGCCTTCAGTGTCAGACGTATTTCCCGGTCCATATAGTGAAAATCTGCTGATGCCCTTTTGTGAGTGTCATCGCTGACTTTTATAAGCCCATGGCCGGGAGTGGCTCCGGTACTTACTATCAGTCCGTCATTCATGCAACTCAGCGGAGGAACCGATCCTGCATAGGAAACAACACTAAACTCATCAACACCGGTTCGGAAATATTCCCTTGCACGGATACCCATCTTGACGCCTATGATTTCAAAAATACCCAGATGTCTGTGCATCTCACTTGCAAAAACTCCGGATAACCATTCATCTTTTCCATAATTGTCAACAATCTCTTTTACTGAGGGACCTATGTCATCAAAATAAAAATCCCCGGTCAGGGGTATATCTTTTATGACCTGATTCACATCAACAGTCTCACCTTTGAGAATATTTATTGCACCTTCCCTTATTTTATCCATGTTGTCCGGAGTAAAACGGGAAATATTCTCTTTGGTTTTATTGATGGTAAAAAGTTCCGGATAGTGAAGAAATATGGCAACCAGTTCATCAGTGGCAGAGAAAGCATAAGATGATTCCTTTGTTTCATCTGATGCCATGAACCGGTTAATCATTCTTGCATAGGGAGTTTTTATCCGGCTTAGAGTTTTAAGAAATTCAGGACTGAAAAAAGAGGAAGTATCTGTGGCAAATGGTTCGATTATTTTAAGCGGGATATCCTCTTGCAGTATACTGACAGACGAGTGTTTGTCAACATTGTAGTTAAAATCGTTAGTGTCATTGCCGATGTCAGCACTCCAAACTATGTCATTCAGGCGTTCTTTCAACAAAGGCAGTTCATCCAGTGCCATTTTGAGAGTTGACATGCTGCCGAGAGCAACAAAACGGATTTTACTGTCTTCAGCTGTCAGTATGGTGTTTAACAGGGGAATAATGTCAGGGGCTTCATGTGAAGCAATATCTTTTTCATCTCCCCATATACTGTTCTGAGCAAGATCAAATTTTTCACCTCTGTATCCAGCTTTACGGTTTATTCCTATTGGGACACCTTCGTGAAAATATGCATTTAAAAGGCTTCTTACCTTGATATATGCATCTTCTGCAGAAAGAACTCCCGGAGATACAGAGATTGCAAGGACTCTTACATCGGGTGATGAAAGAAGCATGGATATTGTTCTTATATCATCAATACCTCCGTCAGTGTCAATAATAATATAGTTTGATGGCTTCCAGGGATGGGCAGAGAGGTTGATAACCATCATTAGAAAAACAGTTATCAACACATATTTTTTCATTCTGTAATATTTTTTCATAAAAGTATCGGTTTTTTATAATGAGTATCCGGAATGACACACAATATTTCATTGATTTTCTTCGTCTACCCCAACCACAAGGAGAGCGAAGAACCGATCCCGACTTGTCGGGAGAGCTCGACGAAGTCAAAATCAATTTATTCCCATTGGGGATAGGGGATATATATTGTAAATCAAGCGATTACATAAATTTTATTAATCATTCCGGATACTCATTTTTTTATTATTGTTTTCTTTCTGAAATTTTGTCCTGAGGAGTTTATTTTTCATTATGTTCATAATATAATTAAAACTATTAAGTGTACAAGTTATTTTCTATCTTCACGGTAATATCAAGATAAAATGGGAAAATATATTCTGGCTTTTGATCAGGGTACAACAAGCTCAAGGGCCATCGTTTTTGACAAACAGGGCAGGCCTGTTGCTTCTGCCCGGAAAGAGTTTACGCAGTTATTCCCACGGCCCGGGTGGGTTGAGCACCGACCTGAAGAGATATGGTCGACACAGGCAGGAGTAGCCCTGGAAGCACTTACTTCAGCTGCTATCGACAGTTCCGAAATAGAAGCCATAGGGATAACAAATCAGCGAGAAACAGTGGTTATATGGAACAGGCTTACGGGTAAACCCGTTTACAGGGCTATTGTATGGCAGGACAGGCGTACATCTGATTACTGTGATCAGTTGAAAAAAGATGGTTATAGCCAGACTATTTGTGAGAAGACAGGCCTTATTATTGATGCCTATTTCTCCGCCTCGAAGATTAAATGGATACTTGATAATGTTCCCGGTGCCCGTAAAATGGCAGATAAAGGACAACTTGCTTTTGGAACGGTCGATTCATGGCTGATATGGAATCTCACAAAGGGGAAATTGCATATCACTGATGTAACGAATGCCTGTCGGACAATGCTTTTCAATATTCACACCATGAAATGGGATGAAGACTTGTTACGGATCTTTAGTATACCGGAAGGGATACTGCCTGAAGTATGCTCATCAAGTGCAGTGTATGGTCATACTGCCGGCCATTTTTCTTCTCCTGTGGCTGTTGGAGGTATTGCAGGAGATCAGCAGGCGGCTCTTTTCGGACAGATGTGCACCGAAGAGGGTATGGTCAAGAATACTTACGGTACCGGATGTTTCCTGATGATGAATACCGGCACAAAACCCGTCAGGTCGGCAAACAGGTTACTTACTACTGTAGCCTGGCAAATTGGTAACGAGACAGTCTATGCGCTGGAAGGCAGTATTTTTATTGCAGGAGCTGTTGTACAATGGTTACGCGACGGTCTGGGTATAATCAAAAAATCAGCAGACATAGAAAAACTGGCTGCCAGGGTAAAAAGCAGTGAGGGTGTACATTTTGTCCCGGCATTTGCCGGCCTTGGTGCTCCTTACTGGAACCAGCATGCAAGAGGGATCATCACAGGGCTTACACGTGGATCAACAGCTGCACATATAGCCAGAGCAGCACTTGAAAGCATAGCTTTTCAAAGCCTTGAAGTAATCAGAGCAATGGAAAAAGATTCTGGATTACATATATCAGAACTCAGAGTCGACGGTGGCGCATCTGTTAACAATAAACTCATGCAGTTTCAGGCTGACTTGCTACAGGCCAGAGTGGTCAGGCCACTTATAACAGAGACAACTGCACTGGGCGCAGCCTGTCTTGCAGGTCTGGCTACAGGATTCTGGTCCGGCCCCGAAGAAATAAGAAAACAATGGAGGGCAGATAATACCTTCTCTCCACAAACAGGAGAGAAAGAAAGAGATATTCTTATACGAGGATGGGAAAGAGCAGTTCATACCGCTCAGGCCTACACAGAAAAAGAAAATAAATATGAATAATAATCACTGTATGCCGTCACATAGCGGATTTCTTATACACTTAATGACGGATGAAAAGAAAGATAAGTTATAGAGGAAGAATTATTGTGGCCTGGGCTTTGAACATAAATGCATCTAATTTGGTTATATGAAAGATTAAAAAATATTAAAATGAAGAAATAAATATTATTAGGGTATGGGTTAATAGTGTTTCTTGCAGCACTTCCTTTTCAGATGAATCACGGACAGGTCACTGTTGACCTGGAATCAGGTTATGTTACCACGGGTTATAATGACATACGCAGTCCGGGAGATCTGGGTACTATGTTTTCACTGAATGAGGAACTTGAAGCGAAAGGGAAAGTGTATTACCGTTTGCGACTGAATTATAATTTCAATGACCGTAATACTGTTTCAGTATTATATGCTCCTTTGACAGTAAGCTCCCATGGAAGTATTCCGAGGGATGTGTTGTTTGAGGATGCATTTTTTACTTCAGGAAGTCCGATAGATGCAAGCTATAAATTCAATTCATACCGTATAACCTACAGGTATAAACTGGTGCAGAAGGAAAAATTTGAATTTGGACTTGGGTTCACTGCCAAAATAAGAGATGCTAAAGTGGCACTTGAATCAGGTAATATTTATGCCGAAAAAGTAAATGTGGGTTTTGTTCCGATAATTAATTTCCGGCTTGCATGGTATCCGGAAGACAAAATAGGACTATTGCTGGAAGGCGATGCCCTGGCTGCACCACAGGGCAGAGCAGAAGATGTTCTGGCAGCTGTTACCTACAAAGCGTCTGATAAAATAGGAATTAAAGTCGGTTATCGTATTCTCGAAGGAGGAGCAGACAATGATGAGGTATATACTTTCTCGTTGTTTCATTATGCTGCTGCAGGATTATTATTGACTTTCTGATTATTTACAAACTTTATTACAGATACAAATTCATATATGAATTCATTGAAAGAGGGAGATATTATTCCCGAATTCTCCCTGAGAGATCAGAACAACAATATTTTCGATATCAAAAGTGTTCTCGGCAGGAAAAATATAGTCATTTATTTTTATCCTAAAGACAGTTCTCCGGGCTGTACCAGACAGGCATGCAATTTTCGTGATCATTCCGATGCATTTGATGAGGCTGGCGCCGTAGTTATAGGAATTAGCGGACAGTCAGTTGAGAGCCATAAGGCTTTTGCAGACAAATATAACCTTGTATATCCTCTCCTGAGTGATACGGGTAACAAAGTCAGAAAAATGTTTGGTGTCCCTTCGTCACTTTTTGGTCTTATTCCCGGCAGGGTAACCTACGTGGCCAATAAAGAGGGTAAAATAATTAGCGTATATAATTCACAGACAAAGATTGACAATCATATTGATGAAGCCTTTAAAGTGGCTCTGATGCTTAAAAAAGACGGTAACTAGGCAGAACCCTCTTTTGTGATATCATAATCTGTAATATCCGGATTGAGAGAATAGGTAAAGCCTTTCTCAGATGCATTCATAACCAGTACCCCTAATACGATAAGATTTGCAAGGATTGATATAGCCCTGTAGGATGATATGCCTGTAGTTTTTATGAATTTAGATAAGGTGACTGATTCGTTTTCCTTAATATAGTTCATCAGGGAGTTCTCATCTTTCCCGAATTTTACCGTTACTCCTGTTTTTTTCTGTTTCTTTCTCCACACCTGAAGAAGTACTTTATTGGCAACAAGGTTTTGATCATTGTGCCGGAAATAGACAATCCACTTGTTGTTTATATCTTTGGCCTGATAAGGTCTTTTCCTCCCTTTTTGTACTTCTATTTCCAGGACTGTTTTAGATGAGATAACATGTTGCTTTATTTTATAAGAGATCTCAGGTCTGCAAAACAGTTGTGCTGCAGTATCAACCATATATATCTCTTCATCCGATTTGATCCCTGCAATACTTCCATTATCCCTTACTCCGATGAGTAATCTTCCTCCATCAGTGTTTGAAAAAGCTACCAGCGTTCTGGCAATCTTCCTGCTGTCAGATACACAGTATTTAAAATCAAGTTGTTGATTTTCTCCTCCTTCAATCAATTTTTTAATATAATCAGACATTTTGAAAATATTCCGGGGGTGAAACCATATTTTTACTAAAGAAAGAAACAGAAACAGGATTTATTTTACCCAAACCTATTCCCACTTTAATTTGAAATTAACACTTACTATTTTAAAAACATAATATTCTATATCGTTATTGTTGGAAAACATTACCTTTATGCCTTTTTTCTGACATGCAGACAGAGATAGTCATAACACAGATCTTCATTCTTGCCGTGGTAGTAGTCATTGGCGCTGTTGCTGCAAAGTTCAGAATTTTTACCAATGACTCCAAGGATGTACTATCAAAGATAATCTTCAATATTTCTCTTCCCCTAATGCTGTTCACTAATTTTTTCAGGCTGGAAGCCAGCCCCCGTCTTTTAACGAACAGCATGATCATACTTTTTCTTACAGGCTTTGTCAATCTTTTCCTTTTTCTGGCAGGACTTACGGCTTCAAAAATAATGAGACTCAGAGGTTCTGAAGCAGCTGTTTTTAAAGCACATTCTATGTTTGGCAATACCATTTTCCTGGGATTTCCACTCATAACAGCTCTTTATGGACAGGAAGGTCTTCTGTATGCAAGTATGTATCAGCTTGTTTCTTCGTTGATGCTCTGGAGTATCGGTGTGGTAATTATCAGCCATGGTAACGGTACAACATGGAAAAGGAGCCTCATGAAAGTGTTCAATCCAAACACCATAGCTACTCTGTTGGGCCTGATGTGCTTTGTTTTTTCAGTAAAACTACCGTCAGTGATATTACAGCCTATGACAGAGCTGGGCTCAGCAAACACATGGTTGTCAATGCTTTATATAGGAGCCATCCTGGCTTTTTCAAATGTGGGAGGCTTATTAAAAAAAGCAAGTATATACCTGTTAAGCTTCAACCGTTTAGTACTTGTACCTCTAATTCTTATTATATTATTCTATCTGACCGGTATATTGACAGGACTTGCTCCCGATAAACTTGTTACATCTGTTATTATTCTGGAAGTTGCTATGCCCTGTATGGTAACAGTGGTAATTATGGCAAAAGAATTCGGATCCGATGACAGACTTGCAGTGGCAAATGTATTTGTATCCACTATTTTAAGTATAATAACACTTCCTTTTATTGTTCTTGTACTTGACAAATTATTTGCCTAGAGAATGGCCATACAGTTTAGTCGTCAAAAGTCATTTTTTCAAAGTCTGTAAGATCCATTGCTTTTTTACGATATAATCTCCTCAGACGGCTGTCGTTGTTTTTCTCACTTACACGGCTTAATCCGAAATAACCGAAGGCAGCATAACTGTCACCGTAAGGAGAGAATGCAGTAAGAGCCTCTATCCCTTTATTATATAATTCTTCTGCGTGTACCATATCCTTATACTTTTTTTCACTGATCAGACCATTCAGGATATTCAGTATGGCAGAGTAAAAAGGATGTGAGTTGTTTTTATAGGAATCGGTTATTATTGATTCGGCTTCATCATATCTTTTCAAAAGAATAAGATTCTTAATGTACATTATTCTGTAATGAACATTATCGGGATAATATGTGATTAGGTTTTCACAGAGGGGGAAAGATTTTTCATAATCATTCTCAAAATACATCCTGATCCATGTAAGGATATTAAGTGCTTCAGCCCTCATTGCCATAGACTCTTTTGAGCATTTTTCCAGCTCCTTCAGTCCCAGTTCCATATCTCCGGAAGGGAAAAGAAAGGCTACTGCCTTATAAACAGGGTGTATCTTCGGATAAGCTTCGCGGTAATAGTTATACAGACCCGTAAAATACAGCAGGTCAGTACATGAATCGGTATAGTCAAAAGAACGCATCAGAGGTCTGTACACTTTTCTCACAACCGGAATAGCCTGCCAGCTAAGATTATTGTCGGCGTAAAATAACAAAAGAAGCCCTTTTGCACACAAGTTTGCAAGCAGATATTCGGCTTCATAAGCTGTATAAGGTACTTTATTGCTGTCAGATAGTTCGATGCATTTATTCATTTCTTCTTCAAATTCCTCTCTTGCCGGAGAAGACGGAAGCATGGGAAAATTCATCCAATAGATCATCATACCATTATAAAGATGATTGACAGGATGACCAGGGTATAAATATGCTATTGTATCCGACACTTTTTCTGCTTCTTCAAACTGCCAGTTATAGATTTTTTTAATACCTCTTGTAATAGTATTAATAGCAGACTGATCGTCGAGTATCTGCGCTCCTGCAAAGGGGGTATTGATAAAAAACAGTATAAGTGCGAATCTTTTCAGGTAATAAGGGCTTAATGGATATACAATGTTTTTCATGACCTGTGCTTAAATGATTATCCGGCGAAATGCTAATCGATTTGTTATAAGTACTGTGCCATTAATGTAATCATTTTTTATTAATATCTTTCATTTTATCTGATGAGATTCTCATCTGGCTGCTTAATACAGGTAAATATTTGTTAGTGTTTTATATATCCGCAATGGGAATCCTGGTTGGTCAGATCAATACAGAACAGTCTGAAAAAATTTTATCTGGCGGAATCATTTACAAGACTGCTGTAATTTAGATTGATTTACTATAAATATTTATAGCTGTATTTATTATCTTTATCAGGACAGGGAAACTAACAGATTGATGTAATATTTTTTATCGGATACTGCAAGAGAATTGTTTTCATGGAGAGAGAGGGAACGTTTCTCTGAATAAAGTTTTAACGCACAGGTGTTTTAATCACTAATTTTCAAAAATATGAAGAGGATTGTATTTATTTTTTTGTTGTTTCCTTTTGCTTTGAATCTTACAGGTCAGAATAAAGACAAAGCCATTTTCAGGGAACAAAAACCCGGTTTCTATCAGAAATATATTCTGCCTGATGACCAGATTGTAAAAGCAAGTAAAGATCTGTCAATACCGGGTAAGAGTTTTGCAGTCGATCTGTCTCCTGTGTCGCTACCCAACAGGATTGAACTGTACAGGGAGAAGCAATGGCACAATTCACCCGTCTCCCAGGGAGCAACAGGTACTTGCTGGAGTTTTTCAACAACATCAATGCTTGAATCAGAAGTATACCGTTTGAGTAAAATGAAAGTAAAATTATCAGAGATACACACTGTATACTGGGAATATGTGGAGAAGGCCGGAAGATTTATCAGGGAACGTGGTAATTCAGCATTTGAAGAAGGATCAGAAGCTAATGCCGTTACCCGTATCTGGAAAAAATACGGGATCGTGCCCTATGACAGCTATACCGGATTGAAAGATGGAAGGAAATATCATAATCACCAGGATATGTTTAATGAAATGAACAATTTCCTGCAATCGATGAAAGCAACATCATCGTGGAATGAAGAGGCCGGACTGGCTACTATCAGAGCTATAATGAACCATTATATAGGAGAACCTCCATCCCTTGTGACAATAAACGGTAAGAATTATACTCCTGTTGAATATATGACAGAAATTATAAAGATAAATCCGGATGATTATGTGGATATTCTCTCATATATACAGGAACCGTTTTATGAGAAGGTTGAATATAAGGTAAGGGATAACTGGTGGCATAGTACTGATTATCATAATGTGCCTCTGGATGTATTCATGGCTACACTCAAGGCTGTCGTAAGAAAAGGATATACAGTTAGTATCGGAGGAGACGTTTCTGAACCCGGATTTGACCGAGAAACACAATGTGCTGTAGTTCCTGATTTCGACATTCCGGCAGATTATATCAACGATGATGCAAGACAGTTCAGATTTTCCAATAATACCACAACAGACGATCACGGTCTGCATCTTGTAGGTTATCTGGAAAAAGACGGAAAAGACTGGTACCTGATAAAAGATAGCGGATCAGGTTCACGAAATAATGATCCGGAAGCAGATGAATTTGGGTATTACTTTTTCAGCGAAGATTATGTTAAACTGAAAATGATGGATTTCATGGTGCATAAAGATGCAGTAAAGGAGCTCCTGCAGAAATTCAGGTGATGTTGTTTTTACAGCATACTTTATTCTAATTCTTTTACTTCAGGGTTATCAAGTCTTGCTCCACACCTTTTACAGTACCGGGCATCATCATCATGCTTGTCCAAAAGGCATTTTTCACATACCTGTGTATTAGTAACCGAAGCCGATCTCATCATTTCGGTTGTTACTATTCCTGTAGGGACAGCAATAATGGCATAGCCCATTATCATTATAATGCTTGCAAGTAACTGACCTAAGCCAGTGGCCGGAGAGATATCCCCGTAACCAACAGTAGTGAGTGTTACTACAGCCCAGTAGATACTTACAGGAATACTTGTAAATCCGTTCTCTTCACCTTCAATAAGATACATTATGGTTCCAAAAATTACGATCAGGGTAACTATAACAGAAATGAACATGAAGATTTTTTCCCGGCTGTTGTACAAGGCCCTCATAAGAGAACGGCCGGCAGAAGTGTAGCGGCTGAGTTTAAAAATCCGGAAGACCCTTAATAACCTGACAGCCCTTATAACAATAAGATTTTGCCCTCCGCTTATAATGAAAACTACAATACCCGGGAGAATGGCAATGAGATCTATAATGCCGTAAAAACTTAAAATATAACGGGAAGGTTTGTTAACTACATAAATTCTTGTCATATATTCCAGCGTAAAGAGGCCGGTAATGATCCACTCAGATGTCTGCAACAGGCGTGAATATTTTTCATGAACAGTGGCTATGCTGTCTAAGGCTACCAGAATAATACTCACCAGGATGAGAAAAATCAGACAGATATCAAAAAGCTTACCTTCCTGTGTGTCAGCTTCGAAAATAATTTCATATAACTTCTTTCTGTTGAACTGCATAGGATTGCTGGTTTTATAAGTTGTTGTTCAGGATTATAAAAAATAAAAAGAGTCTTAATCCATTTTCTTGCTTGTCCTATATTACTAAAGACAGTATTCTTGAAAAAATAAATGTAATTCTTTTGTTTGTAAAATAAACCGGTGAATACCAAAATATAAAGATCTGTAAAAAATGAAATGATCAAATAATCAGGTGCTGTATATATTTTTTCCTTAAATTTATAAATCATAAATTGACATTTTTTCAGGCTATAAAACTAAGTTCACAACACATGAAAAGACTTACTATAATTATTGGTTTTATTATGTTACCCTTAACCTTTATTAATGGTCAGGGAAGGCGGCCAATAACTCTTAATACAGGATCGGGATATGTCATGATGAATGAATTTACAGGCGCTTATGGCCTGGCAGGGACAACAGCCCAGTTTGCAGATTATTTTTATGGATTCACTTCCTCTCATGGTTACCAGTGGAATATTCGCGGTCTGGGAGTTAATCAGAGTATGAGCGGAGCTATGGGAGCCGGCATATTTTTTTATGAAAGCGGAAAACTGTTCCCCCTTTTCGGGGATATACGTTTCACAATAAACAAACAAAGAGTGTCACCATACTTCATGGCCAGGGGAGGTATTCTTATCAGTGCCGATGATTTTGACAGACTCACTCAGCTTTTTATTAATGCAGGTGGAGGAATTTATTTTAAGCTATCACGCAGCATGGCCCTCAATATTGGCCCTGGTCTATTCGTACAGGCCGGTGGAGGATCAAGGGAGTCTTTCGTAACAATTAATGCGGGTTTATGGTTTAAACCGTGAGAACTTCAGTCTGCATGGTTATACTGAAGATATTATATGAATGATAATTTTAGCCAAAGCAGGTTATTTATCCTTATGCTAATTGTTTGTCAATTACTTACGGTTTGCTGTACCAGGCAGGCTGTTCCCGGACAGTCATTCCCAAACATAAAAAGTCAGTCTGAAAAAAAAGAACTGAAGACATTTCTCGATTCAGGTACTGAGAAAAACCTGGAGACAAGAGGGACAAAACCTGAGGAAATTATTTCTACAGCCCGGAAATACATTGGTGTTCCACATTGTATGGGAGGCACTACAATGAAATGTATGGACTGTTCCGGATTATTGTTTACTGTATTCAGGGAGTATGGAATTGCACTGCCTCATAATTCAGAAGAACAGGCACGATATGGGAAAATAATACCGGAGATTAATGATCTGAAAAAAGGCGATCTGGTCTTTTTCATAAGAACATACAACACAAATCGTTTTATAACACATTCAGGAATCTATATCGGTGATAGTAAATTTATACACACTTCAACCAGTAAAGGGGTTACAGTAACTTCACTATACGATCCATGGTGGAACGGGAAATTTGTTTTTGGGAAAAGAGTGTTTGACTGATAATTAATAGTACTCTTTTTTCTCCAACCCCTGAAATAAAACCAGGTCTTCAGGAGCTCTCTGTTCACTCAGACAGATCATTTCAGAAGGTGCATTTCTGTTTAAAACTGTTATTTTTTGCCCTCCGTTAAGTTTGACTTTTTTTTCTGCAAAGACTTTTTTTATGGTCTCGAGCACTATCTCAGGAGTATTGTTGTTTTTGCTCAAATGAGCAAGGCAGATATGCGTGAGATTGTCACTAATGATTTCCGCGAGGAATTCAGAAGCCTGATGATTACCCAAATGACCGCAATCCGATTTGATCCGTGTTTTAAGGTAATATGGGTATTGCCCATTGATGAGCATTTGTTCATCATAATTTGATTCAATAACCAGCACATTTGCTTTTCTTATATAGGATGCAGCTGTGTCAGATATGTAACCGAGATCGGTGGCAATAGTTATTTCCCTGCCTGAAGCAGTGATATTGAAACCAATAGTCTCCGGAGCATCGTGAGAGACGGGAAAAGCTTCTATCTCAAAATCATCCAGCCGGAATTTTTCCATTAAGGGTATTTTCCGAATGGCAGCAGAGCATATCTTTTTGTGAGGAAGAAGGAGACTGTTACGGATCTTACAGGTAGTGTAAACAGGCAGTGAATATTTTCGTGTCAGTAATTCCAGACCTCTTATATGATCAATATGATTATGTGTGATGAGAATACCCCTGATGCTATCCAAAGATATATCTATGTCATAAAGGTATTTACGGATTGATGTGGCAGAGATCCCTGCATCTATCAGTATCCCCTTTGATTTATTCCCCAGGTAATAGCAATTACCACTGCTCCCGCTACTCAGACTGCAGAAATTCATGTTCATCATTTAACTTGGCAACGGGTTTAAAGATAAAATAACAATAATGAATTAATATGAACGGAATGATATTGTTTTGAACTTATTAGTAAGAAAAATATAAAAATGTCACCTGAAATTCTTATTTTAATGACAGATGACTATATTACGATGATGTAAAAGATAATCTGAAAATATTAATATTTAAATGGGCGACAGAATAATGACAGAAATGAAAGAATGGTTTATCAATATGGGGATGGCTGAAAGCAGTTCCGTACTGATATCTTCAATATTGGCTTTTATTGGGCTTCTGGTATTTTCCTGGCTTGTTTACTTTACAGTGTCAAAGGTAATTATCCATTTTTTGAAAAAACTGGCCAACCGTACTAATACAAACTGGGATAATATATTGTTTGATCAGAAAGTATTCAGGAGATTATCACATCTTATCCCCGCGGTAATAATACACTACGGAGCTTCTGTTATTCTTAAAGAATTCCCGTCTTATGTGGAGTTCATTCAGACAATAACATATCTCTATATGGTTGTCGCAGGGCTTCTTGTTATTATAGCGGTGATAAATGGTTTTCATGAGATATACAATACTCTTCCTGTATCAAAAGACCGGTCTGTTAAAGGGATTGTGCAGGTAGTCAAGATCTTTGTATATATACTTGGTCTGGGAGTGGTTTTATCTATTATTCTTAAAAAGGATCTGACGACCTTCTTTGCCGGCATGGGAGCAATGGCAGCCGTAGTGATGCTGGTATTTAAAGACTCTATTCTGGGTTTTGTTGCAGGAGTTCAGCTTTCAGCTAACGATATGGTCCGGCTTGGTGACTGGATTGAAATGCCGGGTCGTAATGCTGACGGAACTGTAATCGATATTTCACTCAATACTGTAAAAGTAAGGAATTGGGATCAAACCATAAGCACTATACCGCCTTATGCCCTTATAACAGAGTCTTTTACTAACTGGAGGGGGATGGAAGAGTCAGGAGGAAGAAGGATTAAACGTTCAGTAAGTATCGACATGAAAAGTATTCATTTTCTTGATAAGGACGAAATTAAAAAATTAAAGAAGATACAGTTGATCAGTGATTATATAAAGACACGAGAACTGGAGATAGAAAAATATAACAAAGATCACGGAATAGACGGATCAATGCCTGTAAATGGCAGACGGTTAACCAATATAGGAACTTTCAGAAAATATCTGGAAGAATATCTCAAAAACCATCAACAGATAATCCACAATATGACTTTTCTGGTGAGACACCTCCAGCCTACAGACAAGGGTTTGCCAGTGGAGATATATGTCTTTTGCAAGGATCAGAGGTGGTCTTTTTATGAATCAATCCAGGCTGATATTTTTGATCATATAATGGCTATTATACCACATTTCGGATTGCATGTTTACCAGAATCCTACAGGTGACGACATATCAGCACTGGCAGAAACTCTTGCTATCAGAGAAAAAAAGGGAGATGACCAGGATAATTTGATGAAAAATTCTGCCATTACAGAAAAATAGATTTACGATCAGATTGTTCTGAGAAAATATTTTACCTGTTTTATTTATAATTAAAAGGGATTGACTATAAATAATTCAGTAAGAAAGAAATACTATTTTGGTTTAGTTATAATCCATTTTATCTTTACTTAAAATAAAAACACTCAGTTATGGATAATGAGACTGTTTTGTATTTCCTTAAAGATATAGAGCTTTTTACCAGTCTTGATGAAACAGAATTACA
>DAINPM010000062.1:0-14292 GCA_036743455.1 Bacteroidales bacterium
ATCATTTTGCGTATTATATCCATCTGTTATGATATATGCAGGAACCATCAACCTTATTTATGCAGAATTGTCATTTTTCTACAGGACAACTTTTTTAAATCAGTCCCACACAAAACGCCAGCTACCATCGGGCTGTCTTTTCCATACTGTATGGAAATAACCCTGTGATCCGGTCACATTGCCGGCACTGTCAGGTATCCTCAGGGTATATTTCCCCCATGTGTATGCAAGTTCACCGGAAACATCAATGAAATCCGGAGCCCAGAGCAATTTCGTTCCGGGCTTCAGGTGCTGGCTGTAATACTCACGTATTGCCTCTTTTCCCCTGATAAGCTTCCCGCCGCGAAGTATCACGGCGCTGTCGGCTGCAAAGTGGTAAAAGGCTTCAGCGACACCTTTTTCATCGGCCATACCTGCAAATTCATGCTCAGTGGCAAGAATTTCCCGGCTGTCATTAGTGCTTTTCACAGAACAGGAATTCAGGATCAGGAAGACCACCATTAACATTGAAACAAAACCTGTATTTTTCATTTACCTTCATTGATTATGGTTTTTGTTTTATTCAATCCAGAGCCCGTTATCTCCCGGCCATGTGGTTTCTGTATGTGATATTTCTTGTGGTAAGTGGTGAAAAGAGGAGGATCATGGGAGTGAATGTAGTTTTTCAATCAGAATTCCTGTGGGTTTTCATGCTTAATGAATGTCTTGTCCTGAAGTTCACTGAACGCCAGATCAAGTTCTTCCTGCGTATTCATCACTATGGGTCCGCCCCAGGCAACAGGTTCTTTCAGCGGTTTTGCAGCTAAAAGCAGAAACCTTGCACCATCATTACCTGCTTTGACTTTTACTTCATCGGATATGGTCTCGTCAGATGATGATGCTGTCATCAGCATCGCACAGGCTTTCTCTTCAAAGTTTGTCAATGTTTCATCTGCAGACAATGTACCGTCGACCAGGTAAAGGAACAGGGTCTGGTCATTGGGGGTTTCCCTGTAACTCCATGTACACCCGGGCTCAAGTTCAATATCCAGGTACTGAACACCTACGTATTCTCCCTTTACAGCCCCTCGTCTGTCCTTATAGAAACCCGAAAGTACTCTTACCTTAGCATTTTCCTCGGTGACTACTGCCACATGTTCCTTCCTGATATCACGATATGCCGGCCGTGTCATTTTATCCTTTGCCGGCAGGTTCACCCAGAGCTGGCAGCCAAGCATTCTTTCCGATTCCACTGGCATTTCCTGGTGAATAATTCCCGATCCGGCTGTCATCCACTGGCACTGCAGATCACCTATTATACCCTTATTACCGAGGCTGTCTCCGTGCTCAATCTGGCCCCTGAGAAGGTAGGTTACTGTTTCAATACCCCGGTGCGGGTGCCAGGGAAATCCTTTGATGTAATCGACGGGATCAACTGAATCGAACCCGTCCAGCATCAGAAAAGGATCAAAATCCCTGATTGTCCGGTATCCCAGGACCCTGCGCAAACGAACCCCGGCCCCGTCAATGGCATTCTGACCACGAACAGTCTGAGTTAATTTCCTTCTTGCCATAGTACCTGCTTATTGATTACCATGTAATTATACTCAAAAATTTGTTTACTGCGATCTTCTTTTCCTCATTTTAACCTGTCTCATTATTTTACAGCAATTAAGGTTCTTCCAGGCTCTTCCTTCAGTAACAATCTCTTTAATTAACAGATCATTGCAGTTTTGGGTTTATTTTTAATGACTATCGGCAATTAAGCATAATGAACTATTGATTTTGATTTCTTTGGACTCCGCTTCGCTCCGGTTCTTCGTTTACCCCGTCCCCAGGGGGAGCGAAGAACCGGGCTCCCCCTGGGCGGGACGAACACGGATAAGCAAAAATCAATTTACCCCCCCTGGGGTAGGGGTAAATAAATTGATTTCATTGCAAATTGTAAATATTGATACTTCATTACCGATAGTCATTTTATTTTTTAATCTTTATTGTGGACAGAAATGCAAATTGTCTTTCTGTTTCGGGTGAAATATTTAAATTTAAAGTCGGCAAGTTGTTACTGAAAGTATAGATATCCGATGTAGCCATTCTTACCTGCATACCATTATTACAGGGCCTTTATCGCATATATGAGAAGAACAGAATGAAACCTGTCAGAAAAAATAAAAATCCGGAAAATCTGCAATCGATTCCGGGTATCGGAAGGAGTATTGCTGAAGATCTTCACAGTATCGGAGTTCATCATGTAAATGATCTGAAAGGGCAGGATCCGGAGGCGTTATTTTCTGCCCTGTGTACAGAACACAACGCTAAAATCGACCGCTGTGTGTTGTATACCTTTCGTTGCGCCGTTTATTATGCAGAAAATGAAGAGCATGATCCTGAACTTTTAAAATGGTGGAACTGGAAAGACCGTAAAATTATCGTCTCAAAAAGAAAGTAATAATCAATAAAATTTATATTATGATGACAAAAAAATCGCTGACATTATGGCTAATAAGCCTTGTTCTGCTGGCGGCATCCTGTACTGACACACCCACCCTGACAGATATTCCCCGTCTGCAGGACCGTGACGGGATGAAAAAACTTATAGTGGATGGCCGTCCTTTCATCTGTGTTGGCGGAGAAGTATCCAATACCGCATCTTCCGATTCGGTAACAATGAAAAGAACTATCGGGCGGCTGGCAGAAGCAAATCTTAACACCATCCTGACTGTTGTTTCATGGGACCTTTTTGAGCCTGTTGAGGGAAAGTTTGATTTTTCCTGGATAGATTATCAAATAGAAGCTGCACGCGAAAATGATGTCAGGCTGATCCTTCTTTGGTTTGCAAGCTGGAAAAACGGACTTTCCCATTTTGTGCCGGAGTGGGTGAAAGCTGACCAGGAACGTTTTCCGCGTGTGGTGAATGCCGACGGAAATACTCTTGAAATACTATCAACCCTCAGCACAGCAAACCGCGATGCTGATGCCAGGGCCTTTGCAGCCTTCATGAAACATATTCGTGAAGTTGATTCAAAAGAACACACTGTTATCGCCATACAGGTGCAGAATGAACCGGGCTTGCTGGGAAGCACCCGCGACTTTTGCGATGCAGCCAATAAGGCTTTTTCCGGTCCGGTGCCTGAAGAACTTATTGATTACCTGGTGGAGAACGAAGAAAACCTGTTGCCGGAGCTGAAGAAGATATGGCAGGTGGCGGGCAGCAAAACCAGCGGAACCTGGGAAGAAGTGTTCGGCAAGAATGTTCCGCGGCCTGCAGATAATCCGCCGGTGCCAAACAGTCCTGACCGTCAGCTTCGTCCTGCAGATGCCGAACTGCTGACCCACACCGATGAGATCTTTATGGCATGGAACTACTCACAGTATATTGGTTATATAGCAGCACAGGGCAAGAAGGAGTATCCGCTGCCGATGTTTGTGAATACATGGATCGTACAACCTAATGACCTTGGTCCGGGTGATTACCCGAGCGGCGGTCCGGAACCGCTCGTTCATGACATCTGGAGGGCCGGTGCACCGGCAATCGACATACTGGCTCCTGATATTTACCTGCCCCAATATGAAGAGATTATCAGGGCTTTCGCCCGTAACGGCAACCCTGCTTTTAATCCTGAAACCAGGATGGATGCAAATTTATGCTGGAAAGCTTTCACAGAACTGGATGTTCTTTGCTATTCCCCTTTCGGTATCGATAATCTGGATCCTCAGGGATCGTTTGCCCGGGCATATGGTTTCATAGGAGACCTTTCGGGCGCTATAGCGGAGGCTCAGGGCAGGAAAGATGCCATCAGGCTTATCATTCCGGAGCCGGGAGAGCATCCGGGCAGGGTTGAGATGGGCGGCTATATATTTGATTTTGCTGTCAGCCCGGTGCGGCGCGGCATTGCAGTTACGGGACCGTCGCCTTCAGCTGACACTGCTGCCATCAGATCAGGTAGAGGCAGTTCTCTGACACTGTCATTTCTGGAAGATCCTTTCGTGCTGATTATAAACACAGATCCGAATGAGTATTACTTTGCAACAAACAGCAACTATTCTTTCCGGGTGTCGCCAGCTTCAGGAGGAGGCATTGCCGCCCCGGCAAGTATCGATCAGGGAGCCTTCGTCAACGGTAAGTGGATGATGTCGAGGAGACTTAATGGTGATGACCTCATGCGGGGTGGTTATGACCTGTCTGGTGCTGCAGCAAATAACCAGGCAGGAACCCTGATACCATTGCGCAGAGGACGTGGTTTTTCTCCGGGTGAAGCAGGCCAGCCGGTTCCACCAACAGTTACAAAAATAAGGTTCTACAGGTACAATTGAATTATACTGGGGACTGTTCCGGAGCTTAAACAGTGGAAAGTATGCTGGTACCAGAGAACGGGGAAAAATTTATCAAAGGGGTTGAAAGTCTCATCAATCCCATGGAAGTCAGCGATATACTGTTCTTCCAGAAACTTAAAAGAATGTTGCCTGCAGGGATTATGAGGACCTTGTTGTACAGGGCTTCAAAAAAAACTCCCTACATAGGTTTTGCAATAGATCCTTACAGCCTTTTTTTGTTTTTCAGGATCAGGGATATTGATTATGCCAGATCACTGCTGACAGACAGGTATGAACTGGGAAAGCCGATGACCTTGACCAACTTTAGCCGGTATACACTGACCACCATTCGCCAGATATAAGTTACTGTTAATATGTATCTTATGTTTTTGAGTAAATTACTGGCCAAATGTGGTCAAGCCTTCCGGCTTTTGCAGTCAAATACTGCCACTGCCACAGCAATTGCCAGCCAACTAATCAAACCTTGCTATTATTTCATTGGAATTGACTTCACCCAGTCATAAATGGCACAATAAAATTGGATTAAACAAAAGTGACCATTTCACTAGGTTGAATATCCTAAAAGAGAAATTAGTTAAGTAGAATGGGAATTGTTTACTCAAATTTCCTTATTGCTTTCAGCAATTCCTTTTCAATCGGTTTTTCGCTAATCAGATGTCCGGCTTCTTCGACAGTGTAACATTGTACAAGTTCTGCATCCTGATATCAATATTGGAAATAATATCAGCACAATCTTTCAGTTCTTTTGTAACACTTTCCGGCTTCCCACTGGTCAGCTTATATGACAGTTCATGTTCAAGTGAAGCCCATAAATCCATTGCGATCGTTCTTATCTGGACTTCAACTTTCACAAGTTCAGTGCTTTCTGACAAAAATACAGGAACAGTTACAATAAGGTGGAGACTCCTGTAGCCGTTTCTTTTTGGTTCCTTTATATAATCAGATCTGCGGATAACCTCAATATCATCCTGGGAAGTAAGCAGATCGGCTATGAGGTAGACATCATCAATATATGAACAAATTACCCGGACACCAGCTATATCAGTAAGATTTTCCCTGGCAGATTCAACACTGAGTTCAAAGCCCCGTTGCGACAGCTTCCTGATAATGCTTCTTGGAGTTTTCACCCTAGCCTTTATTATATGTATCGGATTGCGATCTTTCACATGTTTAAATTCCTCATTAAGGTTTTCAAGCTTGGTTGTAATTTCCCTGGTGGCTGAAGAATAAAGATTCTCAGCAATAATAAGAGAATTAATAACGCCAATAATTTCTTTGGATAATTTCTTGTCTGATAATCCGTCAAGAAAATAGAAAGCTTTGGTTAAATCAATCCTGGCCATTTCTTATATAGATTTTATTAATGAATTCGTATTTCTGATTTTTTGTTTTACAGTTGAGATTAAGTGTCCTAAAATTACTGGTTTATGCTCCCATATAAAACAAAAGTTAATAAATACTTTTCACAATACTCAATTTTAAGAAGATCCAGCCAGAGGCCAATATTTATACACTCAAAGAAATTTAAAATGAACCGGAGATTGGAAAGAGCAAGAGTGGATGCTGAATAGTATCATTTTGCTAACCCGAAGCAAGAAAGAGATTTCATTCGATGTCTAAAGGATTAGATTGCCGGGTCCAGATTGCCATATTCGGAATAATCCTGAAGTCCCTTCATTGCGGTAAATCTGCTGGGTGAAACCGCCTTCCATTTAAGTCTCATAATGTAAAAAATTTTATTTTCTGCCGTAAAACACAAAAATTGATGGACGAGTTCAGAGGTCAGTTGAAAGTGGTCAGTTTGTCTGGCTTTTGCAATAACCTTTTTGCGTTAATTCAATTGATCTGAATGTATTATATTTTTCCTGGTCAAATGGATAATCCCAACATCCAAGTGTATGATACATTTCACCACCGAAACCTGACTTGAATCTGAACAACCCGTACAATGGGTGATCAGGATCGGATGCAGGAGCAACACCGAACATATCATATTCATTGTAACCCATCTCTTTCGCAATATTCATGGCTTTCCACTGCAGGGCATAACTTGCCATCATGTTCCTGTTTTCCGATGATGAAGCTCCATAAAGGTATGTTCCACGGTTCCCTGAAAGCACGAGAAACATTGAAGCAAGTGGTTTGCTGTCGGTTTCTGCGATAAGCAGGATCACCTCTGCAGGCGACTGGGTGTTGGTTGCGTCAACACTCAGTATGTTCCTGAAATAATCAATTCCGTGAAGATGAAGACGATTTCTTGAAGAAGTTTCAGAGTACAATCTGTACCAGGTATCCAGCTCATTAATTCCTGCAATGCGTACTTTCACCCCTTTCTTTTCCGAAAGGCTGATATTATATCTTGTTTTCTTTTTCATTGATCTCAGAAGATCATCATTGCTTTTCTTAAGATCAATAAAAATGGTGTTTGATGGCAGTATGTTAGAAAATGTTTTTCTGAAATTCCAATTGATCGTGCTGAAGTTGAATCGTATTTCCTGAACTGAATTTTCAGGTGGTCCCATCCATCTTCCGTCAGAAGTGAAAAAATCAGGTTCATTAGCCCAATATGATTCCCAGACCAGATCAAACCTCACCATTATACAGTCTTTTGGAAGAAATGATCTCAGACTCTCCGCCAGTTCTTCCAGGAATATTCCCTGTTTTTGTTCCTCCGGCTCAATTTCAGGCCCGTACGGGACGTACGCAATCGAGTTGTTGTTATCTATTTTCCTTATTACAATCAGCACATCTCCCTTTACATTGCAATTATCACCGGGATCAGGTACGATCTCATTTTTCCTGACATTAAAATCAATTGCAGCTGTCTTCAGGCCTGATTTCCTTTTTACTTCCGACCAGAAAGCGGTTTGCTGTACTATAGGTGTTTTATAGACATCATCAATATTCTTCTTATATACTCCTGTGATCATAATTTAAATCTGAATTAGTTTTAAAAGGCCTGATCATATTTTCAGGCATTAATATCTGATCAAGCTTTTCTCTGGATAAAAGACCTTTAGTAAGCACCAGTGAATAAATACTCCCGTTGCTTTCAAGAGCCTCCCTGGCCAGTTCATTCAGAGTGTCATAGCCAATCCATGGAACCAGTGCAGTTATCAATCCAATACTGTTCATTACCAGGTTTCTGCAACGTTCTTCATTTGCAGTAATTCCATCTATGCACCTGTATTTAAGGGTATTCATTCCATTTATAAGCATCTCAATCGATTCAAATATGCTTTGAACAATAACCGGCTCAAAAACATTCAGCTCCAGTTGCCCGGCTTCAGAAGCAATTGTAACCGTTAGATCATTCCCGATAACCTTAAAGGCTACCTGATTGACTACTTCGGGAATAACAGGATTAACTTTCCCAGGCATAATGGATGATCCTGGCTGCATGGGCGGCAGATTAATTTCATTGATCCCGGTTCTGGGACCGGAGGAAAGCAACCTCAGATCATTGCAGATCTTCGATAGTTTTATAGCCAATCGTTTTACTGCTGATGAATACATTACAAACGCTCCTGTATCCTGTGTCGCTTCCACTAAATTTGAGGCTAGGACCAAATCAAGACCTGTGATCCTTCTTAAATGACTTATTACTTTTTCCGAATACCCGGGCTCTGAATTTATACCGGTTCCAATTGCTGTTGCTCCCATGTTGACCTCAAGGAATAGTCTGGCATTCTGATCCAGCCTTTCAACTTCTTCTTCCAGAGTGATTGCATACGCCTCAAATTCCTGCCCAAGTGTCATCGGAACGGCATCCTGCAGTTGTGTCCTTCCCATCTTTATTATGCGAGAAAATTCCTTGCCTTTTTTGTTGAAAGAATCCAGTAATGTTCTGAGAACGGAAACAATTTTTTTATTTGAGTTGTAAAGGGCTATTTTGATTGCAGTGGGATATGCATCATTTGTTGATTGAGACAAGTTTACATGATTATTCGGGTGACAATGAGCATATTCCCCTTTTTTATGACCCAGGATTTCCAATGCAATGTTTGCGATCACTTCATTAGTATTCATATTTGTCGAGGTTCCGGCTCCACCCTGTATCATATCGACAACAAACTGGTTGTGGTATTTTCCGTTTTGCAGTTCATGACAGGCGAGAACTATTGCATCTTTTATATTATTGTGTAGCAAACCAAGCTCAAAATTTGCCTCAGCGGCAGCTTGCTTTACCATTGATAAAGCTTCAATCATTGCAGGAAAGAAGTTCAGGGTAATCCCGGAAATATTAAAGTTTTCCGCAGCTCTTAATGTCTGTACGCCATAATATGCCTCATGAGGAATTTCACGTTCGCCAAGAAGATCATGTTCGAGCCTTGTCCTCCCTGATTCATACTGATTGGATAGGTTTAACACACGGTTATTTACATTGCGCATCCTTCTTGAAATAATCCGGGTTATATTAGACAAGATTTTCAGGGTAGTTTCAGGATTGTAATTGAAAATCTTCCTGTTAACAACAAATAGTGTGGTCTTCTCCCGCACTATTGCGGATGTTGTATGAGGAGAATTACTGTCCCAGATCCCTTCACCAAGAAAATCACCTCTGCTGAATAAAGCCAGTCTGACTTTAATCCCGAAGGAATTATACTTCCAAAGCTCAACTTCTCCATTATAAATGATGAAAATAGCTTCCCTTGGACTATTTTCATGAAACAGTACTTCACCAGGGCTGCAGTATCTCTCTCTAATAATTTTAACTACCCTGTTTAACTCCATATTATTTAATCCACTGAAGAGTTCTATTCCTTTCAGGAATTGGATAATTGTGTTTTTGTCCATAACTGAAATATATTATTTACACATAATTTTAATTATTATGAGATTATACCTAGGCCACTTTTACATGCAAACATCGTTAAAAGTCACCTGGTGCAAAACTATTAAATGACTTAGTGTCAGATCATTTTATAAATCTAATTCCCTTTTATGTTCGGCAATTCTCTTGAACAGTTTTTCTATCACTTCATCGGTATCAAATCTATGTCTATATATTTTTACTAGCAGATTATTAAGCTTATTGATTAATTCACTTTGCTCAAGGATAAGACTTCTATACTTTTCTGTCAGGATTTCAGCATATTCCTTGCAAACCAGATCATGATACTTATTCCTACTATGCTCGCTCAATGCATCCCAGTCGAGATGCACGTGCCTTTGTGTTATCCTGTTTTTACATTCTTTCAGGATTGTATCTTTTGTATTCATGTTAATGTTTATTTATCCTATTTAATACCTTTTCGGGTCTAATTATCTCGTACAATTCTTTAGCTTTATTGGTCTCTGAATATTAAAAATTTTACTTTCGACATTTTAACGGAACGTCTTTTGCCAAATATTGTCATTACATTCAGATATTTGACGCCTTGCCTGATAAAAATATCAGTAACAATACCTCTGTAAATACTGCCATCTTCTGTCCACCTGACCATTGCATTCAATATATTATCATGGTATTCAGATTTTAATCTCAAATTGTCGTTATTTTCCACGGGAATTTCTTTTATTACGTTGATTTACCAGGAGAAAAACACTTTAGAACATCTTAGCTTTTTTTCAGTATTATTTTTTGTATGATCGTTAAATCAGGACAAGTAAGGCAGCTTGGGATTTGATTGTAATAATTGCTGACAACATAGCATACCCTTTAATTCTGATTGAATGTTTACAGATCAAAATCACCTGCTGCTTCTGGTTGATAAATAATTTCGTCAATCCGTAATTTAGTCAGACCAGAAGGAACAATCCATTCTATTTCGTCAGATACTCTGTACCCGATTAAAGCTGTGGCGACAGGAGAAAAAATGGAGATCTTGTTTTCTTTAATATTTGCCTGATCAGGATATACTATCGTAAATTTTAATGTCTTATTCGTATTCATAAAACTGATTTTAACAATAGAGTTCATAGTTACCACATCCTCCGGGATTTCATTTGGTTCGACAACTTTTGCAGAGTTTAATTCATTCAGAAGATTTTCAGCTTCATTTACACCGATTGTATTCATCAACCTGGCATCGTGTATACATTTATGGATTCTGGAAAAATCCAGTTTACTCAATATTATTCTCTTCATAATTTCAATTTTATAGTGATAAGATTTTTTTCTAATACTAACTATTATAATGATTTATCTTAAATCAGGAATAATTAAGCATCATTCCGGACTTCTATCAACTTGTTTTAATTGTTGCAGTTTAACAGTAAGATAAGTCCCGCAAAAACATCCAATGATTATAGGTATTGCATTCCAATGGTTCCTGATGATCTCTATTGTACCGAAAAGTGACATACCCATTATAATTGATGAAGTAATTGCTGACTTAAATGCTTTTGATTCTGTCAGGGCAAGTATATAATGAGCATATAGCATGTCAAGCACAAGGTAGAATACAAATAATATTATGTATGTAAGTATCATCCGTTTTTCAAGAATCTTTAATTACTGACGTCCATCTGAGATCAATCACCCAGAGGTCAAAATGGAAAATCAGCGATCGATTCTGGTTGGTATAGTATTTTTTCGATCCGTATTTTAGTTACTCCGGATGGTTCCTCCAGTTTTATTTCATCGTTCATCTTTTGTCCGAGTATAGCTGAAAAAAGAGGTGAAAAAATGGAGTATCTGTTTTTTCTGTGATCCTCCTGATCCGGATAAACTATTTGACAAATGACATATTTTTCACTATCCATGAATTTTAATTCAACAATTGAATTCATTGTCACAATATCGTCAGGAATATTTATTGGTTCGACTATTTCAGCGTGTTGTATTTTTTTAATCAGATTTGCCATCTCTGAATTATTTATTGAATTAGTAGATCTTGCTTTTTGAATACAACTTACAATTTTTAGAACATCAATTCTGGTTATAATAGTTTTGTCCATGATTCATCATTTTTAAGTAGAAAAACTGAAAATTTGGAACTGATTTAATGATATCCACTTGTTTATCGATCTGAACATTTGCATCAGAAAAATTTGTCTATTACACTAATCAATGTTTTGAATAACCAGCATGTCAGAATCCCCATGACCGTAACAAATCCAGCTAATAACAGAGTTATTAATGCCATTGGAGGATTTCTATGGTAATCCTGTATCATCTTTTTTATCAGTTCCTGTTTGTTGTCCATTATATTATCAGAAATAGTCGTTAAGACTTAATCATGCTCTTTTTAAATCAGCGGTTAATGAAGGCCGGATTTGTTTTTGTTCCCATAATTTTTTTCTTTTTTTAGAATAGGCAAGCTTTAATTTTACGGCGAGCATATTTATTAAAAGCCGCTCATGACCGGGCAGGTAGCAATACACTTTAAGTTTTCCTAATCCCCGATCCGGTCTGTTATCGTTAACCATGAAATCTGTAAAGTGCCAGATAATGTCTTGAAGAACCTCAAGCTCGTCCAGCGAAAATGATATTTTTATCTTTTTTCTCACCTCTTTTTGTTATATGATTATTAAATAATTTATGTCAGGAGAAATACTTTTCTATTCTTCATCCTCATGATTATATCGATATTCATCCATTTCTTCATCATAAGAACTACCGTCCGGGTATAACCACAAGCCATCCGATACACAGATACTGCAATCTGCAGAAAGTATATCTTCATTTGTATAGAATTGAACAAAAAGTTCATCACAATCTTCCCTGTAATAAAGCCTGCCATTATACTCAATTGGGTATAATATGTCATTTTCAGATCTTTTTGTTTTTGCCATGCTCTTTGCCAAGAGTAATTCTGGTTAAAAGAGGGGTGCTTATTAATGCCCCCCTCTCTGCAAACCTAAAACCAATCGATAAAAACTATTAATTCTCAAAGCAACATCTTGCTTATCAGCTTAGCTTAATTAATATCAAGGACTTGCAATCAACAGTATTAATCTCTTATTTCCACAATTTTATTCTAATCACATTGCATTTGTCTGCCTTTGTGACCAGTGGTTACACGGGACCCCGGATGTATAAACATTAAAAGTATTTATATTCCGGCTGCATGTTTTTGAGCCGTAAAAATGATTATTACAGGAGAAACACAGTTTATTTTCAGGATTTGATGGACATTTGCTTTCATGAATTCGCATTTTTCCATGCTTTGTGTGGGTTTCATTACAGAATCCACATTTCCAGATATGTGACATTTTTAACCTCCTTTCTTTATTAAATTATAAGTCTTTTATCCAGGCTTTGAACACTTCTTTTTGCGCATTAGTCAGGTTCGTACCATAGAGATTAATATTATCATAATCGTCAAACAACCATCTGAAGAAATTAGGATTAGCCATAGACTTGTGCTTTATATAAGTGTGAATGTTATATGTCCTGCAATTCTTCTCTTCAGACTGATTCCGTTTGTTGACATAATTCATGTTTTTTAACAGAATCTTTATTGCATCTTTTCTTATCGCCTTCATGCCACGATGAATCCTCACTTCGTGCGGTGCATCAATTTTAGTCATTGTCATTTCTTTATTACTAGGTAATATTTCCTAATTATATTTAAAAAAAAAGGGGACTATAAAGTCCCCCTTCCAAGTGTTCTTTATAAGTCCAATAATAATTAATGATCACTTATCATATAATCGTAAAGTTCTCTTTGTGCAACCGGTTTCATTCTTGTAAATATTATATCAGACTCACAATATATAATTCATTTATCTATAAAACAAATATTTGAAGTATTTTAGAATGATTCTAATTTATTCTTTTATTTTCAAAAAATTGAAGATTTAGTCTCTCCGTTTAATAACCAAAAGTAATACACCTATCAGTCCGATTAAAAGGGTGGTAAGGATAAAAAACCTTCTATTCTTGGTTGAGGTCCGGTTACTTTTAGAAAATGTGTTTAGTAAAATTAATTCTGATATAAGAACAACGAATATCCAGCAAGTAATGATTATTATTAAATAAGCCGGGGAATTCCCTGATGTTTTTTAATTACGTTCTTAGGAAATAAATCAATCCTTGTTAAATGAGAATAATACTAAACAATAACAAATATCAGAAGAAAAAGTTCTTAAAAGGATACAAGTTGCAAAAGCAGACGACCCTGACCAACTCACACCGGAAAAAGTTGATCACTTTTAACCGAAGTTAATTTCAAATGCTTGCGAACGAGCTGGTACCCTGATATTATTTAATAATCCTTCTTCAAATATGAATGTTTTTATAAACGAACTCGAGCAGGCAAAAAGAAACAAATCCTGAATAGAATCCCTGGGACATTAATAATATCCCTTAATCATGATTCAATAAAAGCTCTATTCGGTTTCAGAAATATCTCAGATATGGGGTAAGTGAAACAAAAATCTGCTCACCTTCTCTTTGGTAAGCAATATATAATTGATATACAATGCATTTCGCAAAGAATGGTTGTTTCACTATTTGTAAAAGTGAAACAAATATTCCCTGAGGCTTTTACAAAGTAACATTATATAAAGGACAGGGATAAATACTTATTCTACTTGTTCCCCGAATAATTAACCTCATTGTATCTTATTTCTTTATTAACAGGACCTTCCCCAGCTAAGATATAGTACAGTTTGCTAAATAGATGGTATATAAACGCAAATGGCCGATTTAACCTTAAAAGTCTTTTATAGAATCTTTGTAGGCCTGTTATTATTGCTAATTTTGTATTGTAAAGATGTTTATAATGACAAATAATAGGATTGAAACCATTATTAATGAGCTAATTGACCAATACACATATGGTGATCTCAGTGAACGCCCTTGGATAATTGGTTTTAGTGGAGGAAAAGACTCAACAGTATTATTAACTCTTGTTTGGAAAGCCCTTGAAAAGATAAGAAAGGACTTCCCATTCCCATTTCAACTAAGGAGGCCAGTTTATGTAGTTTGTAATGATACAATGGTCGAAAATCCCATAATTATTGCTTATGTTGAGGAGGTTCTTGAAAAAATTGAAAATGCTGCACGAGATCAACAATTACCAATAT
>DAINPM010000063.1:0-13879 GCA_036743455.1 Bacteroidales bacterium
TTGGGTGGCATTATATTTCCTGAGTCAGCAATAGTAATAAGTTGTTCCATTGAAACAGGATAAAGGGCAAAAGCGACTCTCATATCTCCACTATCTACTCTTTTTTGCAGTTCTTTCAATCCGCGAATACCACCGATGAAATCAATACGCTTCGATCTTCTCAGATCCTGTATATCGAGAACAGGTGCGAGTATTTCATTGGTAAGTATTGTTACATCCAGAACTCCAATTGGGTCATTATCATCGTATGTTTCTTTCTTAGCCGTAAGACTGTACCATTTTCCGTCAAGATACATTGAGAAGTTATGCAGTCTTGTAGGTTTATATGTTTTCGTTCCTTTTTCCTTAACTGAAAAACTTTTTTCAAGTCTTGATATGAACTCAGAGGAAGTCAACCCATTCAGGTCTTTTATTGTCCTGTTATAGTCTATTATTCTGAGCTGATTAGCCGGGAAGTGAACTGCCATGAAGAAATTATACTCTTCGTCACCTGTATTATTAGGATTATTTTCTCTTTTTTCTTTTCCCACAAGGGCAGCAGCAGCAGTTCTGTGATGGCCGTCAGCGACATAAGTACAAGGTACTTTTTCAGCAAAGAGTTTTTCAATTCTACTTACTGTAGCACGGTCATTAACAACCCAGAAATGATGTCCGAACCCATCATCTGCCACAAAATCATATTCAGGTTTTTCTTCACTAATTATTTTCTTTACTATCTGATCTAGTTCTTCCACAGGCTGATACGCAAAAAAGACCGGTTCCATATTGGCATTATTTGTACGTATATGGATCATTCTGTCCTGTTCTTTATCAGGTCTGGTGAGTTCATGTTTTTTAATAACACCATTAAGATAATCATCAACAGCGGCACATCCAACGATACCATATTGGGTTCTGCCCTTCATTGTTTGTCCGTAGATATAATATGAAGGTTTCCTGTCCTGAATTAGCCAGCCTTTTTTCTGCCACAGCAGAAAGTTAGCAAATGATTTTTTATATACTTCTTCGGAATGAATATCTGTTTCCGGGGGCAGATCTATTTCAGCCCTGGTGATATGTAGTAAGGAGCACTCTTTTCCCCGGGCCATAGCTGTAGCCTCTTCAGTATTCATAACGTCATATGGCAGGCAGGCCAATGTATTTACAACTTCACGGGGAGGTCTCAATCCCCTGAAAGGTTTAACGATAGCCATATAATATGTTTTATGTTTTACTTATTAAGCCGGAATGTTTCGTTTCCTGTCTTAAAGTAATCAGCAATTTGTCTTGCAGCTGCCACTCCGGCATTGATATTAGCTTCTTTTGTCTGAGCTCCCATCTTTTTTGCAGTAAAGATGAATCTGTCTTTATATTTTTCATCGAACTCATTTTTACAATCGGGGGCTACATCGGAGAGATAGCTTATATCACTTCGTTCGGCAAAGATTTTAAGCAGTCCGTCTTCATCTATGACTTCTTTTCTTGCAGTATTAATCAACACAGCGTTTTTAGGCATTTTTTTGAGGAGTTCATAGCCTATTGATTTTTTTGTTTCATCATTAGCAGGTATATGAAGAGATACATACTGACATTTTGCAAAAAGATCATCAACTGTCTTACATACCTTTACTCCGGCTTTTTCAATAGCTTCTCCGCTAAGGAAAGGATCGAAGGCGTAAATATCCATTCCGAATCCTTTTGCAATATCTGCCATATATTTTCCAACATTTCCGAAGGCCATCAATCCGAGGGTTTTTCCTCTCAGTTCTGTACCGGCTTTCCCTGCAAATCCTCCTCTGGCCTGATATAGCATCATTTCAAATGCCAGTTCAGCCACTGCATTTGAGTTTTGGCCCGGGGTATTCATTGCTACAACATTATGAGCTGAACAGGCTGTAAGGTCAAGATTATCATAACCGGCACCAGCTCTGACGACAATTTTCAGATTTTTGGCAGCATCCAATACCTGGGCTGTAACCTTGTCGCTTCTTACAATAAGAGCATCGGCATCAGCTACTGCAGAAAGGAGATCTTCAACATCTGTATAGTTTTCCAATAATGCCAGCTCATGTCCTGCTGCTTCTGTTACTTCGCGAATCATATTTACTGCGAGGGGTGCAAATGGTTTTTCTGTTGCTACAAGTACTTTCATCCTGATATATTTTTTTAATTATTTTTCTCAAATTCTTTCATAACCTGAACCAAAGCCTGAACGCTTTCTTTCGGAAGGGCGTTGTATGTTGAGGCTCTGAAGCCACCAACGGATCTGTGTCCTGTTATTCCTATCATACCTTTTGATTTTGCAAATTCGTTAAAAGGTTTTTCCAGTTCTTTATACTCATCAGCCATAATAAAACAGATATTCATTACGGAACGGTCTTCAGGATCGGTTACTGTAGGCACGAACAATTTATTCCGGTCAATCTCATCATAAAGAATAGCAGCTTTCTCAGCATTTTTTTTCTGCATTACTTCAACACCTCCCAGGTCTTTTAACCATTGGAGTGTCTGCTGAGCTGCATAAACTGCAAAACAAGGAGGAGTATTGAACATTGATTCTGCTTTTATATGAGTTCTGAAGTCAAACATTGAAGGTATCGGACGGTCAACTTTCCCGAGAATATCTTCTTTTATTATTACCATAGTCAAACCTGCCGGAGCAAGATTCTTCTGGGCGCCGGCATAAATAGCGGCATATTTCGATACATCAACCGGGCGACTGAAGATATCGGAAGACATATCTGCCACCACTGGAACTGATGAATCCGGATCTTTTTTCAACTCAGTACCGTATATTGTATTATTTGTTGTTATATGGAAATAATCGGCATCAGAAGGAACACTATAGTTTTTGGGGATATAATTATAATTTTTGTCTTTAGAAGAAGCAACCTCAACAGCTTCACCGAAGAAACCAGCTTCCTTAAAAGCTTTACTGGCCCATGAACCGGTAATTAAATATGCTGATTTCTTAACCATAAGATTCATTGGTATCATAGCAAACTGAGTACTGGCACCACCACCAAGCAAAACCACCTGGTAACCGGAAGGAATATCCAATAATTCCCTGGTTAAAGCTATCGTATCGTTCATACAAGCTATAAACTCTTTACTCCGGTGTGAAATTTCAAGAATTGATAATCCGGTACCAGCAAAGTCTTTGATTCCTTCAATTGATTTATCAAGTGTATACTGTGGTAGAATTGAAGGTCCTGCATAAAAATTGTGCTTTTTCATAATATGGTTTGATTTATTTAAGGTAAAAAATCTGTTTTTGAGCTTTGCAAAAATAATTAAAAAATGAACTTAATTGTTAAATAAATAACAGTAAAATTACATAATTATAAAATATTATCAACAAGAATATCATTTTGTATTACAGGGATCTTTTCTGTATAATCCATTGTAAGGCAAAAGTCTATACAATCATCCAGACCTTTATCCCGTAATCTTGATCTCTGGGCTGTCTTATTAATGTAAGATTTGAGATCAGGCTTTGCCACAGACCACAGGTCAAGAGCTGCGAGTGTTGAATCGCAGTCTGTCATGAAGCGGGAGCTTTGCATTATTCTCTCAGCAAAAGCTCCGGCACATATTGTGTCCTCAAGATTGAATCGGTCTTTCCAGCCTGCACAGAAAAGTATAACATCATTATCTCGGTTCATTATCCACCTGATAAGAGAAGATATATTAAGAAAAGACCCTATTACAACAAATCCTGATCCGGAGGCCTGTTTAATAATACCAGTGCCATTAGTTGTACTGTAAACAATGGATTTACCTTCTACCCTTTCACGAGTGAAATTGAAGGGAGAATTACCAAAATCAGCAAAATCGAGAACATAACCATCTCTTTCGGCAGCAACAAGAAAACCTCTTTTTTTATATTCCTTTGCTTCTTCTTTTGTTTTTACCGGAATGATCGATTTTGCACCGTGTGCAAATGCAGTACATATAGCTGATGTTGCCCTTAAAATATCAATAATAATCACTATTGCACCCTTATGATTTTGAGGTTCAAAGAGTAATGGAGAAAAACAGGTTTCAAGTTTTCTGCTATTCATTATTTATTAAATATTACGAGGTATTGGTATTCAGTTTTCACGGAACAAATATAATATGGAAGCAAGAATATTTCAGAAATAATCTCTTTTAATGATCATCAGTGATCATTTCAACTAAAAAACAAAGCTTCTGATATTAAACTGGTTTATAAAAAGGAGGATTAACCACATTTGCTCTGAGGTCTTTATTTCTTATACGAATAAATATTTCTGTATCGGGCTTCCAGTAACCATCTGACAGATATGCCATACCTATTCCCTGTCTGAGCATAGGCGACATGGTTCCTGAAGTCACTTCCCCTATCACCTTCCCTCCAGAATCGACAACTTCATAATGTTGTCTCGGGATACCTCTGTCAATCATCACAAATCCTTTAAGTTTTTTTGACACTCCCTCTTTTTTTTGTTTCAGCAAAAACTCTTTGTCAATAAAATCCTTTTCATCTGAAAATTTTGTAATCCATCCCAGTCCTGCTTCGATGGGGGAAGTATTTTCGTTAATATCATTCCCGTAGAGGCAATATCCCATTTCAAGTCTCAGAGTATCTCGTGCTCCAAGTCCGGCAGGTTTTATTTCGAATTCCTTCCCGGCATCAAAAACCGCTTTCCATAATTTTTCACCGTCCTCAATCCTTACATATACTTCACATCCTCCTGCACCGGTATAACCTGTAGTTGAAAATATTACGTCATTTATACCGGCAAAACTCATTTCTTTGAATGTATAATGATCCATTTTATCAACTGGCACATCAGTAAGCTTCTGCATTGTTTTCAAGGCAAGTGGGCCCTGAATGGCAAGCTGAGCAATGCTGTCAGAAACATTTATAAGGTCGTTACCTTCTTTCAGTCCAAACTTTAGGGCATGCTGCATACACCAGTCCCAATCTTTTGCGATATTGGCAGCATTTACAACGAGTAAATATTTTTCTTCATTAAACCTGTATATAAGAAGATCATCCACAATACCGCCTCTACCATTGGGGAAACAGGTATACTGTACTTTCCCGTCATAAAGCTGAGCCACATCATTGGAAGTAATATACTGAAGAAAATCCAGGGCATTTGGTCCTTTTACCCAAAACTCTCCCATATGTGATACGTCGAAGACTCCAACTCCCTGTCTCACATTAATATGTTCATCGTTTATTCCTGAGTATTCTACAGGCATATTATAACCGGCAAAAGCCACCATTTTTGCGCCTGCCTTTTTATGAAATTCAGTAAAAGGAGTATTCTTCATTTGTGAAATAATTATTAAGGATATATTTTTTTATAGATTCTTTTTCAATAAAGCTATTGGTCAGAATTCAAGTATTTTAAATTCAACTCTTCTGTTACGTGATCGTCCTTCGGCTGTTGTGTTATCTGCTATTGGCTGTTGTGGTCCGTATCCTCTGTATTCAAGTCTGGCAATATCGATACCATTTTTCACAAGATAATCAACCACAGCTTTAGCTCTGTTTTCCGACAGACGGAAGTTAAATGATTCGCTGCCTGTATTATCAGTATGACCTGATATTTCGATCCGCATATGTTCGTTTTCTTCCAGTATATCTATCAACCGTTCAAGTTCAGATGAGGAACCAGGAGTAAGCACCGATTTTCCTGTTTCGAATAATATATTATTAAGAACAACCCTTTTACCTACTTTCACCTTAATAACTGACACATCAAGACGTATAAAATCTTCTGTAAGACTATCAGGTATGTCAACCCTTTTCATTTCAGAAAGGAATCCCCCGGCACGTATATCTATCATCCAGGGTTTGATTTCCGGTAATCTGATCCTGTAAGATCCGTCTATTTCAGAGCTTGCAGTAGTTGTAACCACAATATCTGTCATGATATCTATAAGATCGATTTTAGCTATAACAGGATCGCCGGATTCAGAATCAGTGATTCGGCCTGTAAGATAAATAAAAGCTTTTTCTTCAGGTTCAGGGGCAGGCTCAGGTACCGGTACTGTCTGGGTTATTTCTTTTATTATCACCACAGTATCTCTTACAATAACTGTATCCGGCAACACAGTCTCCGGTGGCTTCTGTACAGTTTCAACAAAAGAAGTATCGGGTTCAGGAGGAATTATCCGTCCTGTGAAGATATCCATTCCTCCCAGGCTGCCGGAACGGTTTGAACTGAAATAAAAATGATCATATTGTTTTTCAGGCGGAAAAAAGAACAGTTCGTCCCATGGAGTATTAACCGGTATTCCATAATTTACAGCTTCTCCCCATATACCGGCCGAATCTTTTACACTATAAAATATGTCATAACCTCCAATACTATTATGACCTTTTGAGCTGAACCAGAGAGTATCTCCATCAGGAGAAAATCTGAGAGACTCCTCATCTGATCCTGTATTTATATTAGGCCCTGCATTTTGAGGTTCTGACCATTTATTTTGATCTGTTTGTCTGACAAAATAAATATCCTTTCCTCCATAAGAATTTTTCCCTTTATCTGTAACAAACCAAATTTCACTGCCTGAAGGAGAAAAGGTAAAAGAAGTCTCAGAACCTTTTGTATTTATTTTGAATGGCACTTTTCCCGGTTTACTCCATTTTCCGTTTTTCATCCGGGAAACCAGGATATTTCCTCCTCGCTGATAACCGGCATAAATATACATCTCATTGCCCGTGGGGTTAATATAAAGAGGAGCTTCGCAATATTGAGTATTCAGTTCATCGCCTGTAGTGGTTGCATACTCCCATTCGTCTGACAGTGATTTTGAAAAGAATATATTCTCATCATATTTAGAATCTTTATATGTTTTGGGTGATTTCGAAATTTTCCGGCGAGAAGCAAAAAACATTGTATCACGATTAGCGGTAAGAACCTGAGCATAATCATCCGCATCAGAATTGATCTTTTTATCCATATTTTCTATTTCGACATTCAGGCTATCTTTCAAAAGGATCAAAGCATAATTACATTCTGAGAGATATTTACCGGCCTTATCTTTTGCCTCTTTTGTTTTCTCACTTTCAGACGCCAGGTATGAATTGATTTTTTCTGCTGCTTCTTTGTAATCACCCATATACTGTAATGCACGTCCGGTCATCAGAAGGTAATCGTCCGGCAAATCATCAGTGAGTTCTGCAGCTTTAATAAAATATTCCAGTGCTTTATCCTTTTGATCTGACAGCAGGGCAGTCACTCCTGTTTTATAGTTCAGTTCAGGATTAAGGTCATTGTAAAGAGCAGCCTGTTTATATTCTTCAAAGGCATAAGAATACCATATACCTCCCAGCCTGAAAAAGGAGTCACCATCGGTAATGTGTTTCCAGGCCTGGCTGAAACCATCTTTTTCTTTCCTGAATTCACTTTTCCTGATCCGTACATCTGTCTGTGCCATTGATGAGGAAGAACAGAAAATAAAAAACAAAACAAAAAGGCATAAATTATACTTCATAAATCTGATATTTTTCGAATCATAAAATTAGCACTAATTTACTTCTTTAAAAAAAAACCGGGTCATCATACAGGCAAATAGAACATTTTAGCAAAAAAATATTTTATATTTGTTCAGCTTTGCAGGCAGTAAACCGTAATATTATCTTCCAAATAATATGGAATATAAATATATCAACACTGAGTATCTGGATTCAGTATCCGGGGATGATAATACTGTTATGTCGGAATTGATAGATATTTTCAGGGAACAGGTTATTGAGATAATGAATGAGATGCAACAACTTCTGTCGGATAAGGATTATTACTCTCTTGGTCTTCTGGCACATAAAGCAAAGTCGTCAGTAGCAATAATGGGCATGGATGAACTTGCTGCAATACTCAAAACATTTGAGCTTGAAGCAAAGGAAGGGCGTAATTCTGAAAAATACGGAAATTATATCAGCAAGTTTGGCAACGATACTGACGGGGCTGTAAAAGAGCTTGACCATTTACTTATCTGCCGGTTAAATAAAACCTGATGATTAGCATTGAGAGTAAGGACAGGATTGTTATTATAACATTTAACACTGACAACATCAATGCTCTGAACGTTGATGAAATAAAAAACCAGATAATTAAGACCCTTGAAGCCGGCAATTCAAGGGTAGTTATTGATCTGGCTAATATAAAATACATCGACAGTACCGGATATGGCTGTTTACTTCAGATAAACAGGGCAGCAAGAGACAATCTTGGCATAATAAAGTTCACCGGTATTACTCCTGAGGTAATTGAAGTATTCAGGACTCTTCATCTGAATACCATACTGGAAATACACGATGATCGTGAGACCTGCATCAGGTTAATGCAATAATTATTCTTTAACTGAAAACAAGTTTATTGTCTTTCACAGACACCTTAACACTGGAGTCTCTGTGGATGTTTCCGGCAATAATCTCTCTGGATAATTCACTAATTATTTCTTTCTGAATGATCCTTTTCACAGGCCTTGCACCTGACTGAGGGTCGTAGCCTTTTTCAGCCAGCCATAACATAGCTTCGTCAGTGATTTCCAGATCAATATTATTATTCTGCAGCAAATTTTTCACATTTTTAAGTTGTATTCCCACTATTTCTTTTATTTGTTCGAAAATAAGAGGTTTGAACATGACTATTTCATCAACGCGATTAAGAAATTCAGGACGTAATGAATGTCTCAGAAGTGAGAATATCTCTTTGCGCAGTTTTTCTTCTTCCTCTTCAGGCATTTGATTATTCCACTTTTCCATTCTGTCTCTGATTATTTCAGATCCCAGATTGGAAGTCATTATTATAATGACATTTCTAAAGTTTACTGTACGTCCCTTATTATCAGTCAGTCTTCCTTCGTCGAGTACCTGAAGGAGAAGGTTAAACAAGTCGGGGTGAGCTTTTTCTATTTCGTCGAGAAGTACTACAGAATAAGGTTTATGCCTTACAGCTTCTGTCAGCTGGCCTCCCTCTTCATATCCGACATATCCGGGAGGTGCTCCTATCAGTCTCGACACTGAATGTCGTTCCTGATATTCTGACATATCTATTCTTGTCATAAGGTTTTCGTCATTAAAGAGGAATTCCGCGAGGGCTCTTGCCAGTTCTGTTTTTCCCACACCTGTGGTTCCAATAAAAATAAATGATCCTACGGGTCTTTTCTGGTCCTGCAAGCCGGCTCTTGATCGCCTGACAGCATCTGCCACGACGTTTATTGCTTCATCCTGTCCCACTACTCTTTTATGTAATTCGCTCTCCAGACGCAATAGTTTTTCTTTTTCACTTTCCAGCATACGCGAGACAGGTATGCCTGTCCATTTTGAGACTATTTCTGCTATATCTTCCGACTTAACTTCTTCACGGATGAGAGAGCCGCCGGATCTTTTCTTTTCAATTTTTTGTTTGAGATCATTTATTTCATTTTCAAGCTGTATTATTTTACCGTAGCGTATTTCGGCCACTTTCCCGTAATCACCTGAGCGTTCGGCCTGTTCGGCTTCGAAGCGAAGAGAATCAACTTCTTCCTTCTTTATCTGTATGTTTTCTATCATTTCCTTTTCGGAAGCCCAGGCTGCTTTAAGTTCACTTCTTTTAGACTGTAACTCACTCAATTCACGGGCTATACATTCTTCTTTCTCTTTATCTCCGTCGCGTCTGACAGCTTCTTTTTCTATTTCAAGCCGGGTGATAATTCTCTCTGTCTCATCTATTTCTTCCGGAACGGAATTCATTTCCAGTCTGAGACGTGCAGCTGCTTCATCAATAAGATCAATGGCCTTATCAGGCAAAAACCTGTCAGTGATATATCTGGTTGAGAGGTCAACAGCTGCAACAATAGCTTCATCTCTGATAATAACTTTATGATGGGCCTCATATTTTTCACGTATGCCTCTCAGTATTGATACTGTATCATCGCGATCAGGTTCATCAACCATCACCACCTGGAATCTTCTTTCAAGGGCTTTGTCTTTCTCAAAATATTTCTGGTATTCATTGAGAGTAGTAGCGCCTATTGCCCTCAATTCGCCCCGGGCCAGCGGGGGTTTCAGTATATTGGCGGCATCCATGGCCCCGTCTGTTTTTCCTGAACCGACCAGAGTATGTATCTCATCAATAAAAAGCACTATATCGCCATTTGCACTAATAACCTCATTGACTACCGACTTAAGTCTCTCTTCATATTCTCCACGGTATTTTGCTCCTGCTATAAGAGCTCCCATATCAAGAGAATATATTATTTTCGATTTAAGATCCTCAGGCACGTCGCCTCTCACTATCCTGTGTGCAATACCTTCAGCGATAGCTGTTTTTCCCACACCCGGTTCCCCAATCATCAAAGGATTATTTTTTGTACGGCGTTCCAGTATCTGAAGTATTCTCCTGATTTCTTCATCTCTTCCCACAACGGGATCCAGTTTTCCGGAACGTGCTCTTTCATTAAGGTTTATAGCATATCTGTTAAGTGAATTAAAAGTATCATCTGCCGTCTGACTATTGACAGTCGCACCTTTACGCAACTCTTCTATGGCAGCCCTCAGTGTCTTAAGCGTAGCTCCATGATCTTTAAGTATTTGAGATGCCTCATTTGTGGTATCAAATATTCCCAGAATAAGATGTTCTGCTGTAATAAATTTATCCTTCATCTCTGAAGCATACTTATTGGCTTTTCTTACTGCCTCAGAAACCGAAGGTGAGATATATGTTTCTGCCCCGGTGACTTTTGGATAAGAAGCTATAAGCTTTTCCAGATCACGTATCAGTGGTTGTATGGGAACTCCCATTTTCCCAAAAATAAATTCGCATATACCTTCTGCCTCGCTGATTATTCCTCTCAGCAAATGGGCACATTCCACAGCCTGTTGACCTTTTGATTCTGCTATATTCGATGCCTGTTGGAATGATTCCTGAGCTTTAAGTGTGAAATTATTCTGATTCATATTATTACATATTTTTGTTTAGTGGTATCAAAATATCTGCCAACAGGCACAGGGAGACGAATTGGCATATCAGGAGATATTGATCATGCCAAATTGACAAGTCGTGATACGTAAGAATTGTGCAGTTACTTCAATAAATTTGCATCAAAGTATTTATTTTATACCTTCATATCGAAATAAATTCAGATGACAAATGAGTGAAAAGATCCTTGAGACTCTGATGCAGCTCTTTGCAATAATAGCAAGGCCTCATGCGAATGATCTGGAGAGAAGGAGTATTGTTGAGACATTTCTGAAGAGGCTTCTGAATCAGGAGTTGACGAACAAGTATCTTTTAAAATATGACATGGCTTACAGTGAGGCCCGGAAGAAGCTTGAAAAGAGCAGTACAGAGCGCCGTGAAGGAGCTATAGCCATCAGGATAAGGAAGCTATGTAATGAGATCAATGAACAGGGACAACTTGATCAGGAACAAAGAATAGTTGCTGTAATACAAGCTCTTGAGTTTTGCAAATCAGGAAGCAATGAGATAAGTGATCTGGAACTTGGTTTTATCAGTACACTTGCAGAAGGTCTTAATATAACAGAAGAAGAATTTCATTCAATCGAAAGGTTTGTATTAAGTCCATTCAGAAATTTTCCCGATCATCATAACTTTCTGCTGATCAACGGAGAAAGGAATTCATATCTGGAAGAAGCCAGACACATATACAAAGAAAACCTCAAAGGACAGATATGGATCCTTTTTTTACCGTCAGTAAGGCTATATTATCTCCGTTATGCCGGGTCGGGTGAACTGTCAATGAAAGGACAGCTTTTACAGGAAGATAAGGTGTACGCTTTCAGTCCGGGATCGTCAATCAAGGGATATAAGATCAAGCCTGTCTATTACTGGGATGTAACGATGCAGTTTCTTAAAGAAGTCTTTAGATCTTCGAGAGTTGTTTATGAGGTAAACAATATTGAATACAGATTTAAATCGGGACAAGTAGGAATTCATCATATGAGCTTCAAGGCAGAATCCGGCAGAATGGTTGGTATTATGGGGGCAAGCGGTGCAGGGAAATCAACTCTTTTAAGTGTTCTGAACGGAACCAATCCGCCCAACGACGGGGAGGTACTGATCAACGGCGTAAGTATTCACAATAAGAAAGATGAACTCAAGGGCCTGATAGGCTATGTCTCACAGGACGATCTGTTAATAGAAGAATTGACTGTATTTGAAAATCTCTACTACAATTCAAAACTTTGTTTTGATGACCTTTCAGATAAAGAAATAAGAGAAAAGGTAGACATAATATTGAAGAATCTGGGATTATATGAGATACGTGACATGAAAGTCGGTAGTCCGTTAAATAAGAATATCAGCGGAGGCCAAAGGAAGAGGCTGAATATATCGCTTGAGTTGATACGTGAACCGGCCATAATGTTTCTTGACGAACCTACTTCCGGATTATCATCGCGCGATTCTGAGAATATACTCGATCTCCTTAAGGAACTTACACGAAAAGGCAAACTGCTTTTCATTGTCATCCACCAACCATCTTCTGATATATTTAAGATGTTCGATAAGCTTATCTTCCTTGACACTGGTGGCTATCTTATTTATAACGGCAATCCGATCGAATCGATTGAATACTTTAAAAAGAAGATTGGGCAGGCCAATTACAACGAAAGTGAATGTTACGTTTGTGGCAATGTCAATCCCGAACAGATTTTCAATATTGTTGAAGCCCGTGTTTTTACCGAGAGCGGGCAACCTACCGATACGAGAAGATTGTCTCCGGCAGACTGGAGCAATCTATATAAATCAGAGAAAAAAGAAGATGTTATAGAGCCTGAAAAAACACTGCCGGATATAAATTTCAAGACTCCTGGGCCACTTAAGCAGATAAGTGTCTTTATTAAAAGGGATATTCTATCCAAGATATCTGACATTCAATATCTTATGATAACCCTACTGGAAGCTCCCATTCTGGCAGCAGCTTTGTCATTTCTTATAAGATATTTCGACGAAAGTTCTGTTAATCCCACATACACCTTGTATGAAAACAGCAACCTTCCCATATATATCTTCATGTCGGTGATAATAGCAATATTTATGGGCTTAACAGTAAGTGCGGAAGAAATCATTAAAGACAGGAAGATACTGAAAAGAGAGGCCTTTCTGAATCTCAGCTGGAACAGTTATCTAATATCAAAAATATTTGTACTACTGGGTATTTCTGCAATACAGGCTTTTACTTTTGTTTTGATTGGGAATGCTATCACAGGAATAAAAGAAATGTTTTTTGAATACTGGCTTGTTCTGTTTTCATGCTGGGCCGGAGCTAATCTTATGGGTTTGTTGATTTCGGACAGTTTCAAGGCTGTTGTGACAATATATATACTCATCCCTTTTCTGGTTATACCCCAGATAATCCTCAGTGGGGTAATGGTTAAATTTGAAAAACTCAATCCCAAACTATCCTCTCCTGCATCCATACCATTATATGGTGAATTTATATCAGCCAGATGGGGTTACGAGGCTCTTGCCGTTAAACAGTTTAAAGACAATCGGTATGAAAAACAGTTCTACATCTATGATGAGGCAATGAGCAAGGCAAAATACCGGAAAGACTACTGGTATATTGAGGTAAAAGGAAATCTGGAGAATGTTAAGAACGATTTGGCAGATAACACAAGAAGCGAAAATTTTAACAACAATCTGGTAGTTGCATATAATGAATTCCTTAAACTGGCAAAGGTTAATCCCACACTACTATTTGAAAAAGCTGAAATGCTGACACCTGAAAATGTAACAGTTGAAACGGTGGAAGAAGCTCTCGACTGGCTTGAGTACATAAGAAAATATTATGTTGCTTATTCGAACAACGCAAAGAACAAAAAAGATGCACTTATAACGTCCTTGCAAAATATTGACAATAAAGCATTTTTAAAATTACGGGATGACCACTCCAATGAATCTCTGGA
>DAINPM010000064.1:0-13731 GCA_036743455.1 Bacteroidales bacterium
ATTTGGCCAAGATCTTTCTTGCGTATCTGTTTCCCTGAAGCAGCAAATTTAGCCACAGCTCCCACCGGGGGTGATTGGGAAGCCTGTCCACCAGTATTTGAATATACTTCGGTGTCGAGTACAAGGATATTGATATCTTCGCCTGAAGCAATGACATGGTCGAGACCGCCGTAGCCTATATCGTAAGCCCATCCGTCGCCACCGAAGACCCAGTGTGATTTCTTGACAAGGTATTGTTTAAGGCTGAGTATTTCTTTTGCCACAACTGATTTTTCTTTTTCACAGGCTTCAATAACCTTTGCAGAAGCGCTTCTTGAAGCTTCGGCATTATTCATATTTTCAAGCCATTCATCAAAAGCAGCTTTTGTCTCTGCACTTACTGTGCCATTTGATTCCTGCATTTTCTGGGCTATTCTCTCTCTCATCTTGTTTGAGCCGATAGTCAGTCCAAAACCATATTCTGCGTTATCTTCAAAAAGGGAGTTTGCCCATGCGGGACCGTGTCCGTTTTTGTTGTATGTATAAGGTGTATTTGGTGCGGAGCCTCCATAGATTGAAGAACAACCTGTTGCGTTGGATATAATCATCCTGTCGCCAAAGAGCTGGGTGATAGCTTTAATATAAGGTGTCTCTCCACATCCTGCACATGCTCCTGAGAATTCGAACAGTGGTTGTGCGAACTGGCTGTTTTTAACATTAGTGAATTTATCGACTACAGTATCTTTGTATCCTACTTTTTCATGCATATATGTCCAGCGTTCTCCTTCAGGTAACTGTGATTCGAAAGGTTTCATTACGAGTGCTTTGTTTTTTACAGGGCATACATCCACGCAATTTTCGCAGCCGGTACAGTCGTACAGGCTTACCTGTAATCTGTATTTGTATTGTTTCAGCGGACCGGGGATAGCCTGTATAGTGTCTGTTCCTTCCGGAGCATTGGCTGCTTCGTCGTCGGTAAGGAGGAAGGGACGTATAGCTGCATGAGGGCAGACATAGGCACACTGGTTACACTGGATACAGTTTTCAGGCAGCCATTCGGGTATATTTACAGCAACGCCACGTTTTTCGTAGGCTGTTGTTCCTGCCGGGAATGTTCCGTCTTCCCTGCCTACAAAAGCACTTACGGGAAGATCGTCACCTCTGAGCATATTCATCGGTTCAGCAACATCGCGGATAAAATCAGGAATATCACGGTCATCTTTTTGTTTCTCAATTTTCAGGTCAGCCCATTCAGAAGGTATGTCAACCTTAATAACTTCACTGCCTTTTTCAACAGCGGCATAGTTCATTTTAACAATATCCTCACCTTTTTTGCCATAGCTTTTCTGAATAGCTTTTTTCATTTCAGCTTCGGCTTTTTCGTAAGGAATGATATTTGCCAGTTTGAAGAAAGCAGCCTGCATAATAGTGTTGGTCCTGCTGCCAAGACCTATTTCCTCTGCAATTTTTGTTGCATTGATGATGTAGAAATTGATATTGTTCTCTGCAAGATATTTCTTCATGTGGTCGGGAAGTTTTGCTTTTGTCTCTTCGGTGTCCCATATAGAGTTCAAAAGGAAGGTTCCTTCTTTTTTCAGACCTTTCAGCATATCGTATTTATCGAGATATGATGATACATGGCATGCTACAAAGTCGGGAGTGTTGACCAGGTAGGGAGAACGGATAGGATAATCACCGAAACGAAGGTGTGAAGTAGTTATTCCTCCTGATTTCTTTGAGTCGTATGCAAAATAAGCCTGGCAGTATTTATCGGTGGTATCACCTATTATCTTGATAGAGTTTTTGTTTGCGCCAACGGTACCGTCTGATCCCAGTCCATAGAATTTTGCCGAATAAGTACCTTTTGGGGATACATGTATTTCAGGCAGTAAGGGCAATGAAGTGAAAGTAACATCATCGACAATACCCACTGTGAAATGGTTTTTCGGTTCTTTCATTTTCATGTTTTCATAGACTGAAAGGACGTGTGCGGGGGTTGTATCCTTGGAACTTAGTCCGTAGCGGCCTCCTATGATAACAGGTTGATTATCCTTTTCATAGAAAAGATCTCTTACATCCAGGTACAGAGGTTCTCCTGTAGCACCCGGTTCTTTTGTACGGTCGAGAACAGTTATTTTCTTAACAGATTTTGGCAGTATGTTGAAGAAATATTTTGCAGAGAAAGGACGATAAAGACGAACACTGATGAGTCCTGCTTTTTCTCCTTTTTCTCTGAGATAATCTATAACTTCTTTTGTTGTATCAGTGATAGATCCCATAGCTACTATGATATTTTCGGCATCGGGATCACCGTAGTAAGTGAAAGGTTTATATTCTCTCCCGGTTATTTTGGATATTTCTGCCATATAATCATTGACAACATCCGGGATAGGTTCATAGAATCTGTTAATTGCTTCTTTAGCCTGGAAGAAGATGTCGGGGTTTTGTGCTGTACCTCTTGTTACCGGGTGTTCCGGGTTAAGAGCATTGTCTCTGAATTTTTTCAGTGAGTCCTGATCAATCAGTCCGGCAAGATCTTCTTTTTGCAGAGCTTCTATTTTCTGTATTTCGGAAGAAGAGCGGAATCCGTCGAAGAAATGGAGGAAAGGTATTTTTGTTTTTATTGCTGAGAGATGAGCTACACCGGCGAGGTCCATTATTTCCTGAACGCTTCCGCTGGCAAGCAGGGCAAAGCCTGTTTGTCTGGTGGCATAAATGTCGCTATGGTCGCCGAATATAGAAAGGGCATGAGCTGCAATAGTACGTGCACTGACATGAAAGACGCCGGGAAGGAGTTCAGCAGCTATCTTGTACATGTTGGGTATCATCAGCAGCAATCCCTGTGAAGCTGTAAATGTTGAGCAGAGAGTACCTGCCTGTAATGCACCATGAACAGCACCTGCAGCACCGGCTTCGGATTGCATTTCAACAACTTTAACCTGTTCTCCGAATATATTTTTTAATCCGTTAGCCGACCATTCATCAATATATTCAGCCATTGTTGAGGATGGTGTAATAGGGTATATGCAGGCTACCTCGCTGAACATATACGCAATGTGAGATGCGGCCTGGTTCCCGTCGCATGTTATGAATTTTTTTGTTCCCATTGTGTTAAATATATAATAAGTAATTGATTAAGATTAATTCACTTAAAAGAGGGGTAAAGGTATAAAACTGCTGGCTAACTACCGTTCATTGATACCAGAAATTCTTCATTTGATTTGGCCTGCATGAGTCTGTCGCGAAGAAATTCCATAGCTTCAACAGAGTTCATGTCAGCAAGATAATTTCGTAATACCCATATTTTTTGCATAATACTCTTGTTCAGCAGAAGGTCTTCACGACGTGTACTTGATGCCGGTATATCGATAGAGGGGAAGATCCTTCTGTTGGATAATTTACGGTCGAGCTGCAGTTCCATGTTACCGGTACCCTTGAATTCTTCAAAGATGACATCATCCATTTTCGACCCGGTTTCTGTAAGAGCTGTAGCCAGAATAGTCAGAGAGCCCCCGTTTTCTATGTTCCTTGCTGCTCCAAAAAAACGTTTTGGTTTGTGCAGGGCATTTGAATCGACACCTCCTGACAGTATTTTCCCGGAAGCAGGGGCAGTAGTGTTGAAGGCCCTTGCCAGTCGTGTGATGGAATCCAGTAGAATAACTACATCGTGCCCGCATTCCACAAGTCTTTTTGCTTTTTCCAGAACAATATTTGCCACACGGCAATGTCTTTCAGCAGGTTCATCAAATGTTGAGGCAATAACTTCGGCATTAACATTCCTGGCCATATCGGTAACTTCTTCCGGCCTCTCATCAATAAGGAGTATCATAAGATACACTTCGGGATGATGTTTTGCTATAGCATTGGCTATTTCCTGTAACAATATGGTTTTCCCTGTTTTTGGCTGGGCTACGATCAGTCCTCTTTGTCCTTTCCCTATTGGAGTGAACATATCTATTACTCTAACTGACAGACTTCCTTCTCCTGTCTGGCATAAGGTAAATTTCTCATTAGGGAAAAGAGGAGTAAGAAAATCGAAAGGGACACGGTCTCTTATGAAATCGGGACTTCTTCCGTTTATTTCATCAACCTTGATAAGCGGAAAATATTTTTCCCCTTCCTTTGGAGGTCGTATTGTACCTTTTATTGTGTCTCCGGTCTTTAGACCGAACAGTTTGATCTGAGATTGTGACACATAAATATCGTCGGGTGAATTGAGGTAGTTATAGTCAGCCGATCTGAGAAAGCCATAACCGTCGGGCATTATTTCAAGAACACCCGTATTATAAATTATACCTTCAAAATCGTAAGGTTTTTCGGTCTTTATTTCTTTCTGACGTGCTTCTGCAGTCTGTTCTGTTACAGCATCTTCACCGGTAGATCTGGTGTCTTTATCTGTTTCGTCAGTTGTTTTCTCTGAAATGTTTTCGGCTTTTTTATCAGGTCGTTCATATTTATCCTGAACACTTTTTGTGTCTTTTTCTCTCACAGGAGCTGAACGTTCAGATTTTGATATCTCATTACTGTTTTTCCCGGCTGACGAAGATGATTCTTCTTTCTTATTGACGTTATTTGTCTGCCATCTTGAATTTTTCCTGTCATCCCCGGCGTCTTTTTTTGTTTTTTCCGGCTGAGCTGATTGCTCTTCCTGTTTCGCTACCGGGTCTTTTTCTGCTCTTTTTGATCCATCGGGAGAAACAGTTATTACTGATTCAGGCCGGTTGATAACAGGAGCTTTGTTTGTTCTTGGCCTTTTGCCACGACGTTGTTTATTGCTGTCCTGCTGTTGCTGCTGATGGTTGAACTTATTATTGTTAGAGCGAAGAATTTCTTTCTCTCTCCTTTCAGCACTTTTTTTCTCTGTGGCTTCAATGGCCTGCTGATCCAGGATCTTATACACAAGGTCCTGTTTTTTTAAGGATTCAACTCTTTTAATATTAAGTTCTTTGGCTATCTCCTTTAATTCAGGGAGAAGCTTTTTACTCAATTCAAGTATGTCGTACATCTGTTAATGATAAAAAATTATAAGAGATCTTAAGTTTTGTGGAAATCCGTATGGGGTAGTTGTGATAAGCGCGTCGGAAAATGCAACACCAATATCAAACATATGAAAAAACGGTGCAATTATATAAAAAAAAGCTTAATAAATTCCTGTTAAATGTTGTTAAAAATATGACAACACCTGGTCAAATTAAATTAATAATTTGATATTCAACGTGAATGATGTTGTCGCAATATATTAATAAAAGAGTTATTTTACAAAAAAAATAGAATTCTTTAGTATAATCAGTCGCTTTTTTTATTAAAATTGTAACACTTACGGGGAAGCTATCGTAATACTAACTATAAACCAGCTGATGCGTCAGTTAAAGATTACTAAACAAGTTACCAATCGTGATACGCCTTCTCTGGATAAATACCTTCAGGAGATAGGGAGAGTCGATCTTATTTCACCGGAAGAAGAGGTTGTCCTGGCTAAGAAAATAAAGTCGGGTGACCATGAAGCACTGGAGAAACTTATTAAGGCTAATCTGAGATTTGTTGTTTCTGTTGCAAAGCAGTATCAGAATCAGGGTATGGGTTTGCCTGATCTTATCAATGAAGGTAACCTGGGCCTGATGAAGGCTGCCCAGCGTTTTGATGAGACCCGTGGTTTTAAATTCATATCATACGCCGTCTGGTGGATCCGTCAGTCCATTCTTCAGGCTTTGGCCGAACAGGCCAGAATAGTGAGGCTTCCTGTAAATAAAATTGGTTCTATCAACCGTATCAACAGAGCCTTCACCAAGTTGGAACAGGAATTTGAACGGGAGCCTTCATCACAGGAGATAGCTGACATGCTTGAGATGATCCCTGAAGATGTAAAGGAAGGTCTAAGAACTAACGGACGTACGATAAGTATGGATGCTCCTATCAGTACTGAGGAAGACAATAATATGTACGATGTACTTCAAAATGAAGATACTCCAAGCCCTGATAAAAACCTTATAAACGAATCACTGGCATTCGAAATAGAACGTGCTCTCGGAACCTTGTCCCCTCGCGAAGCAAAAGTACTGAAACTATATTTCGGCCTTGGGATGAAACATCCTTTTACTCTTGAAGAGATAGGAGAAGAATTAAACCTGACAAGAGAAAGAGTACGCCAGATAAAGGAAAAAGCCATCAAGAGAATACAGTTCACAACACGATGCAGAATACTGAAGACCTATCTGGGTTAATTATTTGTTACTATCTTTGATCTGTTCCAATAAAAAAAATAATCCGGATGAGTCATCTTGTTGCCCCTTCTATATTATCAGCCGATTTCGGCCATCTTGAAAGAGACATTGTGATGCTCAACAACAGTGTTGCCGACTGGATACACTGCGATATAATGGACGGGCTTTTTGTTCCGAACTTATCCTTTGGTTTCCCTGTCGTTGAATATGTAAAGAAGATATCTACAAAGCCGCTTGACGTACACCTTATGATAGTTGACCCTGACAGGTATCTGGCCAGATGGAAAAGAGCCGGAGCAGATATGCTTACTGTCCAGTATGAAGCCTGTGTCCATCTCCACAGAACAGTTACAGAAATACGTAATCTGGGGATGAAGGCAGGAATAGCAGTTAATCCGCATACTCCTGTCAGCCTCCTCGAAAATGTACTGCCTTATACCGATATGATACTCATAATGACTGTTAACCCGGGCTTCGGAGGACAATCCTTCATAGAAGTATGTCTGGATAAGATAACTGCATTAAGACAAATGATAGACAAGGGGGGCTTTGATATACTGATACAGGTAGACGGAGGAGTTGATACACACAATGCAGGTATGCTTGTAAAGGCCGGAGTGGATGTATTAGTTGCAGGAAGTACGGTTTTTGGTTCTTCCAACCCTGCAGAAACAATAAAACTTCTTAAATATCCTGAAGAAAATAAGCTTGAAGAATAATGTTTTGGCACAAAGATTGTTTTTACAATGAAAAGTATATTTTTGTATTTTATTATTAATGTTGCAGTATGAAAAAAATCGCTTTAATACTTATTATTGGTTTCATCACCGCTATGGCATTAAGCTCCTGTAACAGGGAGATTTGTCCTGCTTATACCAGTGTTGAGGCTGTACAGTCTGAAAGCCAGGGCTGAAATAAGGTTGTTATTTCTCTTCGTACTGTTTATAAGATAGCCCTTTTATGAAAAAGCTGCTTATAATAGTGCTTTATACACTTTTTGGCGCAGTAGTGTCTTATGCCCAGGGCGAAATCGATGAACAACAGAAAGTTTTTTTCCGAAATGAAAGATCGGGAGCCATCCTTCTTAATTCTGACGGTTTCGGTTTGAATTACCGTGAAGCTAAAAGGATAGACTATCTCAACAAGAGGTTTTTTGAGATCGGAACGGGGACACTTAAACATCCCAAGGAGTATAAGTCAAGCAACAGCTATGGACAGGGAAGCGGATCATTTGTTTTCGGAAAACTTAATACTGTGTTCTATCTCAGAGGGGGACTGGGAAGACAACATGAAATTTTTCCGAAAGCTGACAGGGGAGGTGTGGCTGTCAGATATTTCTATTCAGCAGGCCCTGTAATAGCAGCCTATAAACCAATATATTACAAGATATTGTACCAGGTACAGGGAGCCCCGTATTATTTCGAATTAAGAGAAGAAAAATTTGATAAGACACTTCACGACCCAAGCCTTATATACAGCAGAGCTTCTTTTTTCAAAGGCCTTGATGAGACAAAAGTGTTACCTGGATTGTATGCCAAAGGCGGATTCAATTTTGAATACAGCAAACAGGATAAAATAATTCATGCTATAGAGATAGGAGCACAGATAAATACTTTTTTAAAGAGTATTCCTATAATGTCAAGTCCGGATAACAGATCAGTATTTTTCTCCTTGTTTATAAGTTACCGTTTCGGAGTTATTGTTGACCCTCTTCATCCTGATGAAACAAATCTGCCCGGTCTCATAAGAAGACGGATGGAATAACTTATAAATTGTTGCATTTGTTAGTTTTAAGGAAATTATTAATTTTGTGCCGCGAATTATTAACCCCTAAATGATATATATATGTCAAAGATTAAAGTAGCTATCAACGGTTTTGGCAGAATTGGCCGTAATGTTTTTAAAATTGCCCAGGAGAGGAATGATATGGAAATTGTTGGTATTAATGACCTTACAGATACCAAAACACTTGCTCACCTGCTTAAATATGATTCAACTCAGGGAAAATTCCCGGGCGTTAGTTTCGACGATGAGAATATCATTGTCAATGGTAAGAAAGTTAAAGTTACTTCTGAAAAGAGTCCTATCAATATTAAATGGAGTGAGACTCCTGATGTGGTTATTGAGTCGACCGGCGTTTTCAGATCAAAAGAGAGTCCTAAAGGTGGTTATGGTGACCATCTGAAAAACGGAGCAAAGAAAGTTCTCCTTACTGTGCCTTCGAAAGATCAAATTGATGCTATGATAGTTCTGGGTGTTAACGAAGACCACCTGAAACCTGAACATGAGTGTGTTTCCAACGCATCATGTACTACCAACTGTCTGGCTCCTGTCGCAAAAGTACTTAATGATGAGTTTGGTATTGAAATTGGTTATATGACCACCATTCACTCCTATACCAACGATCAGAGAATACTCGATCTTCCTCACAGCGACCTGAGACGTGCAAGATCAGCTGCTCTGTCACAGATCCCTACAACTACCGGTGCTGCTAAAGCTGTAGGTAAAGTGATACCTTCACTCAATGGCAAACTCGACGGTATATCAGTACGCGTACCCACCCCCACAGGATCATTGGTCGACCTGGTAGCTGTTCTTAATAAAGAAGTAACAAAAGAACAGATAAATGCTGCTATTAAAAAAGCTGCTGAAGGTCCTATGAAAGGTATTCTTGAATATTGCGAAGACCCTATCGTGTCAGCTGACGTAATTCATACTACTGCTTCATCTATCTTCGATTCACTCAGTACAATGGTGAACGGAAAGATGGTTAAAGTTCTTTCATGGTACGACAACGAATGGGGTTACTCTTGCAGGGTAGTTGACCTGATACCTCTCCTTATGAAATAAGCTTTCATGAATATATAAAAAAAGAGGGAATGTCTGATTCCCTCTTTTTTTGCCTTTTTAATTATCAAGCGGGCTTGACTGGCTGTTATTCAGGGTTATGTGTGGTGGTTTTTTCCGGACTCTTTTTCTTTGGTTCTTTGGCTTCGCCGGGTATAAGTTCCGGCTAAATGATCATTTCTATCACAAGGGGTATCCCGGCCATATCCCTGTAGTGTTCCCCGAGCTCCAGCATCGCTTCATCATCCTCTTCATAAAGCCATCGGATCATTACATTGTTGCCCGATTGCGAATAAGATGTCAGCTTTTGAAGAATTTCGTAAAGATATTTTGAAGATCCGCTGTTAATATATTCAAGCTGAATATCAGTATTAAGACTGTCGTTTTTCTTGAAATGCCCGTCTATCCATTTATCCAGACGCCTGAAAACTGCTTCGGGATTTTCAGGTATCGATCGTCCTGACAGACTGAGCAGATTGGTTTCGGAATAATAATAAATGCCCGGGCAATTTTTCAGTTCTTCCTGAATAATCTGTTTTTCCATATAAGTTAATGTTTATTCGTATCTCAATGCTTCAATAGGATCAATACCTGCAGCTTTCAATGCCGGAGCATAACCTGAAACGACACCGACCAGAAAGCATAAAGCAATACCTACAAAAACCCATAGCCATGGTACTACAAAACTTGAATTGAGGAGAGATGAAACAATATTTCCCGCAAGAATTCCAAGAATAATTCCAAGAATACCACCAAGCTGGCCTATCATTATTGATTCAAAGAGAAACTGATTTCTTATTGTTCCCGGTTTTGCCCCGATAGCTTTTCTGACACCTATCTCCCTTGTTCTTTCCCTGACTGATACGAGCATTATATTCATTAGTCCAATTGCAGCACCAAAGAGGGTAATCAGACCTATTATTGTTGCAGCCAGTGTGATGAATTTAATATTTCTCAAAAGAAGTTCAACTATACTGTCACTCTTGGTAATATTAAAATCTGATTCATCTCTGGGATCAAGATTCCTTACCACTCTGAAGACAGCTTCGGCCTGACCTGTCAGAATATCCAGGTTTGCAGGGTTTATGGGCATGATATCTATTCTGAAATTCATCTCAGGTCTTGAAAAATATTGCCTTGCAGTGGTTACGGGCATAAAACATATTCCGTCGGTACTTGTAATGCTGGCACCCTTGCTCTTAAGTATTCCTGTTACTCTGAGCCTCAGTCCTGCTACAGATATTTCTTTTCCGAGAGGGTTGATTCCAGGAGAAAAGAGTTTATCAGCTACATCTGATCCCAGTAAAACAATCCGGCGGGAAAACTCAAGTTCCTCCGGTGAAAAATTCCTTCCGCTTGCAATTTCATACCCTGCAACTGTCAGATAATTCTCATCTACACCCACAAGGCTGATATTCGGATCTGTTGTCTCTGATCCGTATTTAACTGTAGCCATTCCTGAAGCATTGAAGGAGATGGATACCCATGCTGGTTCCCTGAATGTCGACTTGAATTCGGATGCCTCCTTGTATGAGATGTATGAAAAATTTTTTGATCTGTGCCGCGATTCACCAATCTGTACGTTCAATCCTCTTGAAGTGATAGAAAATGAATTGGCTCCCATCAGGGTGAACTGATCTGTCAGAGATGTTTTTATTGCATCAATAGCCGTAAGGATACCAACAAGAGCCATTATGCCAAAAGCAATGATACATATCGTGAGTATAGTCCTGACCTTGTTGGAACGTATGGCTCTAAAGGAAATCCTTAAGTTTTCCATCATGAGCCCTGTTCGTTTATACCTTTTTATTGATTTAGTCATATTTTTTCCTGAAAACGAAAATAAAAGTACGTTTTTTTTTGTTTCTCCTGTAAATAAATTCAGAATTAGCGGATGTCTTCTTTGTTTTTATCAATGAAGAAGGGTGTCAATAAACCAAAAAACCCTGCAAATATCAATAATCTGTATAAATTTGCCTCATGAATAGTTAAAGAATGGATCTCAGCGAACGCATAGAATCATTTTCTTCTTTAGGACAGCTCTTAAGGACTACGCTGTCAGGAGAATATACTGATATAAGCAGGCAACTGGATGATCTGATCAATAATCAGTATTTAAAAAATAAATGGTTTACTCCCGGGAACGTACGGGAGGCTTTTCAGGCACTGGCAGATGAACTTACTTTTGAAAACCTAAGCCGGTGGACAAACTCTTATCCTGTGCTTAATACTCACCTGAAACCATCTAATGTAGGAGTTATTATGGCCGGTAATATTCCATTGGTGGGTTTTCACGATTTTCTCTCTGTACTTATCTCCGGAAATAATATCATAGCAAAGACCAGTTCAAAAGATAAAGATCTGTTACGCTTTGTGGCAGAAGTGTTGTGTACAATAAATCCGGGTTTTTCGGACAGGATTCATTTCACGGAAGGAAGACTCTCAGGTTTCGATGCAATAATTGCAACGGGCAGTGATAACAGCGCCAGGTATTTTGATTATTATTTCGGAAAATATCCGAATATAATAAGAAGGAACAGGAATAGTGTTGCCGTTATTACCGGTCAGGAATCTGAATCAGAACTGGCAGATCTGGGAAAAGATGTCTTTACATATTTCGGACTGGGGTGCAGAAATGTATCCGGGATATTTATTCCTGAAGGATATGATCCCTCAGATATAACACGATACTGGCAAAAATACAGTGATCTCGTCAATCATGCTGCTTATGCCAACAATTATGATTACAACAAAGCTGTCTATATGGTTAACCGGGAAAAGTTTGATGATACCGGTTTCCTTTTACTGAAGGAAGACAGATCATTATCCTCTCCTGTAGCAGTCCTGTATTTCGGGTATTATGATGATCCTGCGACTTTAAGGACAGAACTGGGAGCCCTTGCTGACAGGATACAGTGTATAGTGGGTTCAGGGTTTATTCCGTTTGGAAGATCGCAGGCTCCATCTCTGTGGGATTATGCAGATAATGTGGATACAATGGAATTTCTTTTAAAAAAAAATATTGCAGGAAATTTTTAAAATAAAAAATACTATATTGCACCGATCGAAAGAGAAATAAATATGGTCTATAAATTTATTGTGCTATCGGATGAAGATGAGTCGTTTGTGAGAGAATTTGAATTCCTTGACTCACATACTTTGATGGATTTTCATAATATGATTCAGGATGAATTGGAGTATGATAAATCCCAGATGGCTTCTTTTTATCTGGCTACAGATAATTGGGAGAAAGATGAAGAGTTCACCCTGTTTGATATGGGCGCAGGTTCTTCTTCCATGGAAGATGCCATACTGGACGACGTTATTCTCCGAAAAAATCAGAAATTATTATATGTATTTGATTTCTTCAACGAAAGGGCTTTGTTCGTTGAATACATTGGAGAATCAGAAGAGATAGAAGATATTGATTATCCTGTATGTACGAACTCCAAAGGGCTTCCTCCCAAACAGGTTGTTTTTGGAGCCAGTTCGCGCGGATTGTACAACAGTATTGTGGTCTCTGACGACGACGATGATGATGATGATGATGGCACGGAGATAGATGATTTGTTGCTTAACGGCAACGACGATGAGGCTCTTGGCGACTTTGAAAAAGACGATATCCTGGACGAAGACGACGATTGACCGTCGCAGGAATAATCCCGATGAGAAATACACTGATAGTGCTTCTTGGTCCGACCGGAGTCGGGAAGACAACCATTTCAATTGATATAGCTTCTTATTTCGGTTGTGAGATAATCTCAGCCGATTCCCGGCAGTTTTTTCACGAGATGAAAACAGGAACAGCCATGCCTTCACAGGAACAACTGGAGAAAGTGAAACATCACTTTGTCGGCTTTCTTTCAGTACGTGACTATTACAGTTCCAATCGATTTGAAAGGGATGTGCTGGCTTTATTACCCTCCTTGTTTGATAATAATAACAGAGTATTACTTGCCGGAGGATCAGGGCTGTATATAAACGCCGTGTGCGAAGGGATTGATGATATACCGGATGTAGACATCAGGATAAGGGAGAAATATAACCGGAAATACAAAGAAGAAGGTATCATGGTCCTCAGAATGGAACTTAAGCTTCTTGATCCCGTTTATTATGCCAGTGTTGACCTGAAGAATCACAAGAGAATAATAAGGGCTCTGGAGATATGTGAGAGCACCGGTCGGCCTTATTCTTCATTCCTGAAAAAGACTGCCAAAAAGCGCGGTTTTGAAATAATTAAAATAGGCCTGCAGAGACCTCGTGAAGAACTATACAGAAGAATCAATGAACGTGTGGATGAAATGATTGAAGATGGTTTGGAGGAAGAGGCCGCCTCCCTGTTTGAACTAAGAGAAATGAATGCCCTTAATACTGTGGGATACAGGGAGTTTTTTGATTTTTTTGAAGGCAGGATCAGCAGAGATAAAGCAATAGAACTCATCAAACGAAATACCCGGAGGCTGGCAAGGAGACAAATGACGTGGTGGAGTAAGGATAAAGACATAAAATGGTTCCATGCTGATGATTATAATAGTATTATTGATCATATCAGTCTGTGTGCTCAGGTCTGACAGATATATTTTTTCAGGATAAGTCAACATTATGGGTTTATATTTGTTACTTATTTGAGTGAAAATATATGATTCACATGAAAGAAATAATATGGGTATATTTAACAATTTAT
>DAINPM010000065.1:0-13453 GCA_036743455.1 Bacteroidales bacterium
TAATTCCTGAAGGCTTCTAAGAGTGAATACATCATCCGGTTTCAGTTCAAGAGCTCTCTCCATTACCGGAAGTGCTTTTGCATACACTTTGTTTGCTTCTTCAACGGCAGCTGCATATTTGTTTACATCCATAATCTCATTTGCCTGTTCAAACATTTTTGCTGCCTTATTTATATATGCTGCACCAAGACCATACTGTGTATCGTATACATTACCATCAAGTTCGACGGATTTAGTAAGCTCTTTTATTGCTTCATCATATCTTTCCTGGTTGAGATACATTATCCCTGCAGCATAATATAGATTTTGATTATCAGGATCATTTTCCTTTGCAAGATTTATATATTTCTCTGCATTCTCATATTTAGCTGATTTGAGATAAAAGTTGATCATTTGGAGATTGATAGTTTTATCATCCGGAAATTTGGCTGGCAGATCAGTGAGAATCTGTTCTGCTTTGGTAGTATCGCCTAGCATCAGATAGTTTTCGGAAATCTGAATGTATGGTGTTACGCCCTGATATTCCATTTCTGCACATGTTTCGAAGTATTTTATTGCTTCTTCATGTTTCCCTGCATTCATAGCAGCTAATCCGGCATTGTAATACATCCCTGTATCCAGTGCGCTTACATATTTATCACTTTCGGTTATCTTTATCTGAGTGGAAAAAGATTCGAGAGCGCCTTCAAAATCATTTTCTGAGAATTGCTGGCTACCACGATTATACATATCCAGTGCCAGAGAATTGTAGATCATGCCCGTTATAATCCTGTTTTTCATTCTTCCTTTAGGGTCAAGCTCAATAGCTTTTTCGTAAGCCTCATAGGCTTCAAGAAGCGGATCGTCACAAAATTTCTTAAAGTCTTGGTTTTCAGAACTAAAAACTGCCTGGCAGAATTGTCCAAGTGCAAAATAGGTATTAGGCCATTCTTTTGTTTTTTTATGTTCTAATGCTGCATCGAGTGCCTCTTTTGCTTTATCAAGTTCACCCTGTTCAATGAAGCTGAGAGCAGCGGTCACTTTTCCTCTTTGTGCCCACGCTCCTGTTGAGATACTAATAACTGCTATAAGCAGAAATAACTTTTTCATAATTAAAAATTTTGGTTGTAAATGTACTTTAAAATAATTTGTCAAATTTATAACATTACTAATTAATCTTCAAATTCTTTGCCAAAATCCTCAGTTTTCGTTTGTGGGGTTTCCAATTATCTCATTTTCTGTGATTTCAATGTCTTCTTCCTCGTTTACAAGGACACATGCCACAGAGGCAATAATATCATTTTCCCTGAGATTTATCAGTTTTACTCCCTGTGTGGCTCTTCCCATAACTCTTAATGATGCAACAGGGCTTCGAAGTATATTTCCAAACTGGGTTATGATCATCAGGTCATGCTTATCTGTAACATCTTTGAGAGCTATAAGGGTTCCGGTTTTTTCAGTAATGTTAATTGTCTTCACTCCTTTTCCTCCTCTGTTTGTGATCCGGTATCCGTCTATATCCGATCGTTTGCCATATCCTTTTTCTGAAACAACCAGTATATCTTTTTCCTTATTTTCAACAGTGATCATTCCGACAACATAATCATTCTGTTCATCGGCCAGTTTTATTCCGCGTACACCTGATGCAGTTCTGCCCATTGGCCTAACGGATTTTTCAGGAAAACGAATTGCTCTGCCGGATTTTACGGCAAGCATAATATGGTGGTTGCCGTTAGTCATCCTGGCTTCCAATAGTTCATCTCCTTCCCTGACAGTTATGGCATTTACTCCATTGGCTCTGGGTCTGGAATAAGCTTCAAGCGAGGTTTTCTTTATTGTTCCTCTGGTTGTGCAGAGTACTATAAAATTATTATTAATGTAATCAGTATCATTCAGGTTTTTTACATTAATAAAGGCCTTGACGTTATCATCCGGTTCAATATTTATGAGGTTTTGCAAGGCTCTTCCTTTGGATGTTCTGGATCCTTCGGGTATATTATACACTTTAAGCCAGTAACATTTTCCCTTACTGGTAAAAAACAGCATTGTATTATGCATTGTGGCAATATACAGGTATTCTATAAAATCCTGGTCTCTCGTTGTTCCTCCTTTTGCACCTGTCCCTCCTCTGTTTTGTCTTCTGAATTCTGTCAGCGGGGTTCTTTTAATATATCCAAGATGAGACATGGTAATAACCATTTCATCGTCGGGATAAAAATCTTCCGGGTTGAATTCTTCAGCATTTGGTATTATGACTGTCCTTCTTTTATCGCCATATTTTTGCTTAATTTCAATGAGCTCATCTTTAATAATTTGCATCTGTAATTCAATGTCTCCCAGAATTTTCTGCAAATACTCTATAAGATTCATAACCTCCTGGTATTCAGATCTGAGTTTTTCCTGCTCAAGTCCTGTGAGTTGTCTGAGTCTCATTTCAACAATTGCCCTCGACTGTATTTCCGAAAGGCCGAAACGTTCGCTGAGTCTTGTCCTTGCCTCTTCGGTATTACCGGAAGATTTGATGATAGCAATTACTTCATCAATATTATCACTGGCAATTATCAGTCCTTCCAGTATATGAGCACGTTTTTCAGCCTGATCAAGTTCATATCTGGTTCTCCGGAGAATAATGTCATGCCGGTGTTTTACAAAATATGAAATTAACTCCTTTGTGTTTAATAATCTGGGACGTCCTTTAACAAGAGCTATATTGTTTATACTGAATGTTGTCTGGAGTTGTGAATATTTGTACAGATTATTCAAAACAACATTTGCTGTGGCATCTTTCTTGAGAATTATAACTATTCTCATTCCCTTACGGTCAGATTCATCATTGATGTATGATATCCCTTCAAGTTTTTTCTCGTTGATAAGATCAGCTATTTTTCTAATCATTTCAGCTTTATTCACCATATAGGGGATCTCAGTGACCACAATACATTCCCTGCCCGAGTGTGTCAGTTCAATTTCAGTTCTTGCTCTGATTACTATTCTTCCCTTGCCGGTTTCACAGGCATCTTTTATTCCCTGTTCTCCGTAAATAATGCCACCAGTCGGAAAATCCGGACCTTTAATATACTCAAGCAACTCTTCATTTGTTATATCATTGTTATTTATATAGGCTATTGTGGCATCAACTACTTCTGATATATTATGAGGTGCCATATTTGTAGCCATTCCAACGGCAATACCGCTGGCTCCGTTTACCAGAAGGTTAGGTATCCTCGTGGGTAAGACGACTGGCTCAGAAAGTGAATCATCAAAATTTGGCTGGAAATCCACTGTCTCTTTATCAATATCTGCAAGTGTTTCTTCAGCTATTTTCCTTAATCTTGCTTCTGTATACCTCATAGCTGCCGGACTGTCTCCGTCAACTGATCCAAAGTTTCCTTGTCCATCAACAAGAGGATATCTCATTGACCATTCCTGGGCCATTCTTACCATAGCTTCGTAGACTGATGAGTCACCGTGAGGATGATATTTACCAAGCACCTCCCCTACTATTCTGGCCGATTTCTTATGTGGCCGGTTTGACATTACACCTAAGTCTGACATTCCAAACAATACACGTCTGTGAACAGGTTTCAGCCCGTCTCTCACATCAGGCAAAGCCCTGGAAACAATGACCGACATCGAGTAATCAATGTAGGCAGACTTCATTTCCTCTTCGATATTTACCTGAAGCACCCTTTCTCTTTCTGACATAAATGATTAATTATAAATTAAGTATATGGAATTACTCCACTTATTATTTTGAATTACGAAAATAGTGATAATTTAACTAATTTTGGATTAATATTATAGGGAATTTTGAACACTCATTGTTCATAAATGGGCATGATAATTGCCACATTATAAATGTGCTTGAAGTACCTTTATACAAAAATAAAGCAGAATATTTGTCATAATGGTACTGACAGAATGGCGTGTAAATAAATTAAAGATTATTGAGGATAAAAATATATGGATTCACAATTTTCACAGAGAGTAAAAGATATTCTTGGATATAGCAAAGAAGAAGCTATAAGGCTTGGCAACAGCCACATAAGCCCGGAGCATTTATTCCTTGGCATATTACGTGACGGAGAGGGAATTGCTGTTGAAATACTTATAAACCAGGGCATTGATTTGATGGTACTGAAAGGATCACTGGAGAAAAGTATTAAAGTTGAAAACCCCGTATCTGTTGCTGATAGTGAGGTCATTCCCCTTCTCCGGAGTACTGAAAGGATTCTTAAACTGGTATATCTTGAGGCAAAAGCGTTGAAAAGTCCTGTTATTGATTCAGAACATCTGCTCCTTGCAATACTCAAGGATGAAAACACATTGGTCACAAGGTTTCTTTCTGAATTAGACGTAGATTATCAGGCTGTAAAAAGGATGGTTGAAGCAGGAGCACCCGGGGCAAGAGCTGATTTTCCAAGAGAAGAAGATGATGAAAATCAATCATTTGGAGGATCACAGGGTAAAGGCCCTTCAGCTAATCCCTCTTCACCCAAAACTTCATCGGATACCCCTGTACTGGATAATTTTGGGATTGACCTGACAAAGGCTGCAGATGAAGGTCGCCTTGATCCTGTAGTAGGCAGAGAAAGAGAAATTGAACGTCTTGCCCAGATATTATCCCGTAGAAAGAAAAACAATCCTGTGCTTATTGGAGAACCGGGGGTTGGGAAATCTGCTATTGCGGAGGGACTTGCCTTACGTATTACAAAGAGAAATGTGTCGAGAGTCCTGTTCAATAAGAGAGTTGTTGCCCTGGACCTTGCGTCTATTGTTGCAGGTACAAAATACAGGGGACAGTTTGAGGAAAGAATGAAAGCTATCCTTAATGAATTATCAAAAAACGATAATATTATTCTTTTTATTGATGAAATCCATACAATAGTAGGTGCAGGGGGGGCAACAGGTTCACTCGATGCAGCCAATATGCTCAAACCCGCTCTTGCCAGAGGTGAAATACAATGTATCGGAGCTACCACACTTGATGAATACCGACAGCATATCGAGAAAGACGGGGCTTTGGAAAGAAGATTTCAGAAGGTGCTTGTTGATCCTACAAGTATAGAAGAAACTATTCTGATACTCCAGAATATAAAAGAGAGGTATGAAGAACACCATAATGTTATCTATACAGATGGTGCAATTGAGGCATGTGTAAAGCTGACCAACCGTTATATCTCCGACAGACATCTTCCCGATAAAGCTATTGATGCGCTTGATGAATCCGGTTCACGGGTACACATATCAAATATCATTGTACCTGAAAAGATATTATCTCTTGAGAATCAGCTTGAAGAAACCAAGAAAGAAAAGATGGCTGCAGTCAAAAACCAGAATTTTGAAAAAGCTGCAAGTTTTCGTGATCGGGAAAAAGACCTGCTGGATTCAATAGAACTTGAAAAGAAAAAATGGGAGAAAGAGCTTGCTGTCAATCGCGAGACTGTTGATGCAGAAAAAGTTGCAGAAGTTGTGGCCATGATGACCGGAGTGCCTGTTCAGAGAATTGCTCAGACAGAAGGTACAAGATTACTTAAAATGGCTGAAGAATTGAAAGGAAGTGTTATCGGACAGGATGAAGCCATACAAAAAGTTACTAAATCAATACAGAGAAACAGAGCCGGACTTAAGGATCCCAATAAGCCAATAGGTTCTTTCATTTTCCTGGGTCCTACTGGTGTGGGGAAAACTCAACTTGCAAAAGTCCTGGCACAATTCCTCTTTGATACTACAGATAATCTTGTGAGAATTGATATGAGTGAGTATATGGAGAAATTTTCTGTCTCAAGACTTGTTGGAGCTCCTCCGGGATATGTTGGATACGAAGAAGGGGGACAGCTTACGGAAAAAGTCAGGAGAAAACCATATTCCGTGGTCTTACTTGATGAGATAGAAAAAGCACATCCTGATGTATTTCATATTCTTCTTCAGGTCCTTGATGAAGGTCAGCTAACCGATAGTCTTGGACGCCGTGTGGATTTCAGAAATACAATCATTATTCTAACATCAAATATCGGGACAAGACAGATCGCTGAATTTGGCCATGGAATAGGATTTGATACACAGGCTAAAAAAGCTTCCAGGGATGAACAGACAAAAAGCATTCTGCAGAAAGCTCTTCAGAAAACATTTGCACCTGAGTTTCTTAACAGGGTCGATGATGTTATTATGTTCAATTCTCTTGATAAAGAGGATATTAATAAAATAATTGAGCTTGAACTGCAGGGATTGTTTGACAGAGTGAGATCACTCGGTTACCAGTTAAAGATTGCTCCGGCTGCCAGGGATTTTCTTGCAGAAAGAGGATTTGATATAAAATATGGTGCCAGACCATTAAAACGTGCTATACAGAAATATCTTGAGGATCCTATGGCAGAATTGCTTATCAAAGCCGTTCCTGGAGAAGGAGAAACAATTAATGTGGGATTTAACAGCACCAAAGAAGAAATAAAAATAAAGATTCAAAAGAAAAAAGAAGCAATTAATAAAACGAATAATAACCAGTGAAAAACAGGTTATGGCTTGAAATAACTTTCCTTCGGTCTGCCATATAACTCAAAATCATCAGATTCTGTTATTGTAATATCGGCAATAGTTCCTGTTGATAAATTATATATACCCGGAATTAATACTTCCTGGTCAATTTCAGGAGAGTCAAATTCTGTCCGGCCAATGAAAAAGTCCCCTTCCCTTCGGTCTATAATGACTCTATAAACCTTATCAACTGCTTTTGCGTTTATTTCCGCCGAGATTGACCGTTGTATTTCCATTATTTCTGATGCTCTTTGCTCTTTTATATCATCCGGAATGTTATCACTGAAGTTATTATAAGCATAGGTCCCTTCTTCATGTGAGTATTTGAAAACTCCAAGCCTTTCAAAACGGAATTCTTCTGTAAATCTTTTCAATTCAAGATAATCTCCTTCAGTTTCTCCGGGATGACCGGTTATAACTGTAGTCCTGATGGCAACACCGGGAATTTCATTCCTTAACTTATATAAAATTGATTCGGTTTCTTTCCGGGTATGTGATCTCTTCATGATTTTCAACATTTTATCCGATATATGCTGAATAGGAAGATCAATATATCTGCAAATTTTGGGGTTTTCCTTCATTAGTGGAATAAGATCCTTGAGTAAACCAGATGGGTATAAGTAATGAAGCCGGATCCACTCAAGGCTGTTAATTTTTAAAAGTTCTTCAATAAGATCCGGTAGTTTCCTTTTTTTATAAAGATCAACACCATAGTAGCTTAGGTCTTGTGCTACGAGTATAAGTTCTTTAACTCCTGAATTGGCAAGATAGACAGATTCCCTGACAAGCTCTTCAACAGATCGGGAAATATAATTACCTCTTATAAAAGGTATCGAACAAAATGCACATTTACGATCACATCCTTCTGAAACTTTCAGATATGCATAATGACCCGGAGGAGTGAGTATCCTGCTTGTTGAAAGTGTTTCCCTGAAATTTGTATTAAACATTCTTAAAACATCCGGGATTTCGTTAACTCCAAAGAATTTATCCACTTCAGGAATTTCACTGATCAGGGCGGATTTATATCTCTGTGATAAACAGCCTATTACATATATCTTGTCAATGTGTCCTGATTCTTTTGCCTTTACATAACCAAGTATAGTGTTAATACTCTCTTCAATAGCATCATGAATAAAACCGCAGGTATTAATGATAACTGTTCTGGCATAATTCAGATCTGCATTATGCATTACTTCATAGCCTCCTGTTTTTAACTGAAAGAGAAGTTTTTCGGAATCGACAATATTTTTTGGACAGCCAAGAGTAATAATATTTATTCTCTTTCTTTTCATCGGGCGTAGATTATTGATTTACTGTAAAATGCTATTTATCAGTACTGAAGAGTGAATCAACAAATTCATCGCGGTTGAAAATAAGCAGATCTTCAAGTTTTTCTCCCACGCCAATATATTTGACGGGAATTTTAAATTGATCGGAAATCCCTATCACGACACCACCTTTTGCAGTTCCGTCAAGTTTGGTTATTGCAATGGAAGTTACTTCAGTTGCAGCTATAAATTCTTTGGCCTGTTGAAATGCATTCTGTCCGGTGGAACCGTCAAGTACGAGAATTACTTCATGTGGGGCCTCAGGTACAACTTTATCCATTACTCTCTTTATCTTGGATAACTCGTTCATAAGATTAATCTTATTATGAAGTCTCCCGGCTGTATCAATTATAGCTACATCATAATCTCCTGCAACGGCTGATTTAAGAGTATCAAAAGCAACCGATGCAGGATCTGAACCCATCTGTTGCTTAATAAGATCTGCTCCTACCCTGTCTGCCCATATCTGGAGCTGATCTATTGCTGCAGCCCTGAAAGTATCTGCTGCTCCAAGTAATACTTTTTTGCTGTTTTTCTTATACTGATGTGCCATCTTGGCTATGGTGGTCGTTTTTCCTGAACCATTAACACCCACAATCATTATTACATGAGGCTTTGATTTCAGTGGTGAAGAAAAATCAGATTCTGAACCTGAATCTGTTTTGTTTTCTTCAAGAAGAGCAACTATTTCATCTCTTAAGATTAGATTTAATTCACTTGTATTAAGATACTTATCATGTGCCACCCTGTTTTCTATGCGCTCAATTATCTTAATGGTTGTTGCCACTCCAACGTCTGAGGAAACAAGAACTTCCTCAAGATTATCAAGTACTTCATCATCAACACTTGATTTTCCTACTAGAGCACGTGACAGTCTTACAAAAACTGATTCTTTAGTCTTCTCAAGTCCTTTGTTCAGACTATTCTTCTTTTCTCTGGAAAAAAAATCTGATAAAGCCATTCATGTCGGTTTAAGTGAAAAATAATTAGAACATAAAAATATAAAAGCTTTCTTCATAATGAAGAAAGCTTTTATATCTTTCCTTTATTATATAAATATCAATTCTAGCTGTCTTTGAAGAATTCTTTTATATGATCATTGTGAATAATCTCTTCTTTGAACTGGTATGCACCGGTTTTAGGTGATTTTGTCATTTTTATACACTTGGTGAAAAGCCTGCCTTTTCCTGTTTTAAGAGCTGCAACTACTTTCTTTGCCATGATATTATTGTTTTTTATTTAATCTCTCTGTGAAGGGTGTGCTTTTTCAGAACAGGATTAAACTTCATTCTCTCTATCCTGTCAGGAGTGTTTTTCCTGTTTTTTGTGGTAATATATCTTGACATTCCGGGAAGCCCGCTTTCCTTATGTTCGGTACATTCCAGGATTATCTGCTGTCTGTTTCCCTTTGCTTTCTTTGCCATTTCCTGATTCTTTTAGTAACTAACAACGTAACCTTTTTCCTTTGCTTCTTTGAGAGCTTTTGATAGACCTTTCTTGTTTATCAGACGAATTCCTGCAGCTGAAATTTTAAGAGTGATCCATCTTTCTTCTTCCGGGAGATAATATTTTTTATCAAAGAGATTGGGATAGAATTTTCTTTTTGTTCTTCTTTTTGAGTGAGAAACATTATTTCCAACCATTGCTCTCTTACCTGTAACCTGACAAACTTTTGACATTTTACTATATGTTTTTAACTGCTGTTATGCCTTTTAAAATGAAGCGCAAAATAAATGATTTTAATCTGATTAACCAAATATTTCATGAACTTTTTAGGGTATAAAAACTTATTAACTTCTTAATATCTGTTTTCTCAAAAGATTAAGTGCTGCAAGGGAAAATCTGTTGATATTTACTGTCCTGTCATTTCCATAATATTTTTTTTCAGTAACCAGACCCTTTTCTGAATCAACAGCTATCCATATTGTTCCTACAGGTTTGGTCTTAGTTCCACCTTCAGGTCCGGCTATACCTGTTGTAGCCACAGTGTAATCGCTTTTAAAAAGCTTACGGGCTTCAGAAGCCATTAAACCGGCTACCTGTTCACTTACGGCACCATAACGTTTAAGAATAGAAGGAGGTATATTAAGGACATCAGTTTTTATTCTATTGTCATAAGCAACTAAAGATCCTTTGAAATAGCATGAACTACCTGGTATGCTTGTAAACATATGAGCAAGATTTCCTCCGGTACAACTTTCGACTGTAGCAATAGTCTGGTTTTTCCCTCTGAGTAAATTCCCTGTTACTTTCTCCAATGGTTCCTCATCTTCTCCATATACATATTCAGGTAATATCATATATAGTTTTTTTAGCTGTTCATTAATTATTCCGGTAAGATGAGTTTTGTTGGTACCTTTAGCGGTAAGTCTCAGTTTAATGATTCCAAATGAAGGAAGATATGCAAGTCTGATTTCAGAGGGCAGCGATGATTCAAAGTTTTCCAGGGTTTCGGCCAGCATAGATTCTGATAAGCCGTATGTCATAACGTTTTTATGGATAATAACCTGTGAATGATAGCGGGATCGTAATTCCGGAAGAACATGTTCAGTCATTATGTATTTCATCTCATATGGCACTCCGGGCATTGCAATAAAAACTGTCCCTCCTTTTTCAAACCACATACCCGGAGCTGTACCCAATGCATTGTAAAGGACTCTGCATGATTCAGGTACCTCGGCCTGCCTCACATTATTCTCATTCAAAGGGAGTCCTCTCTTTTTCAACATAGTCTCTATCATCATGAGTACTTCATTGTCAGGGATAAGCCTGGTACCGAAAAACTCACATAAGGCAGGTTTTGTTATGTCATCACTCGTTGGTCCAAGTCCCCCGGTGATCAGTGCAATATCATATTTGCCAGTGGTTTCTTCCAGAATGTTCAGAATATCTTCCCTGTTGTCATGGATAGAAATCATACGAGGGACATCGAATCCGAGAAGGCTCATTTCACTTCCTAACCAGGCTGAATTCGTATTAACTGTCTGGCCGATCAAAAGTTCATCACCTATTGTTATGATTATTGCTTTCATATTTATATGTTATTCAGAAGATGAACAAAATTAAAAGTAATCAATGAAAAGACAAGAGATGTCTTAATGTATGAGAAAAGAAAATAAAACCCCGTTATTATAATTACGGGGTTTTATTCCTTATAAAAAATTATCCTGAACTTATTCTAAGTGTTTAAATACTCAGAAAAAAATGGGCTTTGTATTTCAGAAATTCAGTGCGATTTCTTCGTTGTCAGGACTTAAAGGTTTTCCCATAGATGATGTATTACTGATTTCGTCTGTAGTGAATAACATGAAAAAAGGATTATTTGTTGTATAAGGTTTCCACTTTTCTTCGCCTTGTCCGTTTGGATTCCCGGATTTGGAAAAGTTAGTCCAGCAATCGACCATATACTGACTTAAATCTTCATCACCTTCAGTCAAAGGACGCCAGCATCGATCCAGTGTATGAAAAATAAACCATAATTCAGATGAATGAAAAGCTCCTGCATCATCACCCGGAAGAGGACGTGCGAATTGATATGCATACGCCTTGCCGCCCTGTTCTTCGCGTATCAGACAAAAATCTTCTATAGGTTTGCTCATCCCCCTCATATCTACAATAGTACCTCCTATTATATAGGGTATATCAGCCAGATTACCATTAATAGCTGCTTCACTGAAACTTTCTTTTAACAGGTATCCGTCAATATTCGGAGAGAGATAAGCCATTCTGTTTTCTGCTTTCATAAAAGTTTCAGTACGATTCTCAAAATCACCGAACTCTTCAGCATCTACAGCACGCATCTCGTCAATTGAGTTACAGTCATAAAATCTCATAATGCTTTCTCCTGTCATTTCGGCATCCTGAAGAGTAGTCCCCGGCCTGCTACCAATGCCTCCGCCACTCTGGATAATAGCTCCCTGAATTAGACCTTTGGTCAAAGGGGATGCCACCAGAGTTTGTACACTACCCGCTCCGGCACTCTGTCCGAAAATGGTAATCTGGTCAGGGTTACCTCCAAACTGAGCAATATTTGCCTTGATCCATTTAAGTGCAGCTACCTGATCAAGAATACCATAATTGCCTGATGAAGCATTTGGACTTTCAGCTGTCAATTCCGGATGTGCAAGGAATCCCAGAATCCCAAGCCTGTAATTTATTGTAACAAGAATAACTCCATGCTCGGCCCAGGCAGTACCATCAAACTCATTTTCATGACCAAACCCGTTTCTGTATGCTCCACCGTGTATCCACATCGCTACTGGAAGATTTGCTTCGGTATTGCCTGCTTCGGGAGTCCATACATTCAGATAGAGACAGTCCTCATTTTTAACATGGGGGCTTTGAGAATAAAATTCTTTATCGTAAAAAGATCCCGGGTCAGTAAGTTTCTGCGGCCCAGCTGCCCCGAATGTGTCACATATTTTTACTCCTTCCCATGGAATAACGGGCTGTGGCTCGCGCCACCGTAAATCGCCAACAGGTGGTGCAGCATACGGGATGCCTTTGTATATCATAACACCAGGTGTTGCTGTTTCCACACCTTTTATCTGTCCGCCTTCAATAGTCAGAACAGGATTTTGTTCTTTATTACATCCTGTAAATGCCAGGATAAGGGATAAAACTGAGACAAGTGTAACCTTTTTCATTGTTTTTATTATTTGTTTATATAGAATTGAACGAAGAAATCGGACAGATTTAAAAGATATTAAGGAAATTTCTGTAAGATCCTCTGCTAAGATATATAAAAAATGACAAAAAATTGAGCGGGAAACGGGGATCGAACCCGCGACCCTCAGCTTGGGAAGCTGATGCTCTACCACTGAGCTACTCCCGCAAAAAACAGGTCATGGGGAGCAAAAATACTAAATTGTATGTTCTTCCCAAATAATTGATATTAAATTATAATACCAGAGTAAATTCTGGCACACAGTTATATATCAATAGTGCTTAAGCAATAGTATATCAATACCATTCAATTCCAAAAAAGTCCCTTGTGATATTCTGAACAAGAATAGTATTAAGATTAAAATAGTAGAGAAAATTGATAAGCTATTGAAGACCTGTAATCAGAATCACTACTATAATTTTTTAGGGTCAGATGTTTAACACAGATTTTTTCATGCGGGTGGAGCTAAATCTTTAAATGCCTGATAAACAAGAAATACAGGCCATACTATGGCTTTCAGAAAACCCAGGACCCCCATCCAGAAACTGCTTGCAGTTGAGATGAACCATATTGCTGCTCCAATGAAGCCAAGGCCATAAACAGCACCTGATGAGGCATTCTGATTAACTTTTTCTTTCATGGTCAGTTGAATAAAAAGGTTAAGGACTAATTACCAAATGTCGGAAAGATATAAATACAAGTCAAATATTTATTAAAGACTCACATCCTATTCTTCAACTTCTTCAACTTTTTCAACTTTTTCAACTTTTTCAACCTTCTTCAACTTATTGACCCTTCTTCTGGAGCCTCCAATGGGACTCGAACCCACGACCTGCTCATTACGAATGAGCTGCTCTACCGACTGAGCTAAGGAGGCACTTCTGAATGCAAATATATGATAAAAGGCTGAAAAAAATACCGGATGATATAACCACGACCTTTC
>DAINPM010000066.1:0-13070 GCA_036743455.1 Bacteroidales bacterium
ATATCCCTGTCATCATATTAAACCACTACTTAATCAGTCAGGTTATTATAGTAAAAATGAACAGGGTTTATATGTTCATCTTCATCTTGAAAAAGATTATTTCAACATAATTATTATTGAGAAGAAACTTTTGAAATTCATCAATACTTTTAACTACCGTAATATTTCGGACATTCTCTATTATGTGCTGAATATTTTCAAAAATATGGAAATAAGTCACGATACTCCTGTACATTTCAGTGGACACACAGAAAAATATGATGATCTGTATTCCGGTTTTGCCCTGTACATTGAGAATATCAGGTTTACTGAACCTTCAGGAAATTTTTCTTTCAGTAACATATTCAATGATATTGCTCTTCATAAGTATATTAATCTCTTCAGTATAATAAATTGCGAATAACCGGGGGTAAATACGGAAGCAGGATCATCAATCCACCGGCAGGACTTAAAGCGCGGCCAACCACTGATTTTGCAAGGGTTGGTTTGTTTAATATACTTAACAACCGCATTATTTATGAAGAATTAAATGTTCTGGATCTTTTCTCGGGCACAGGGAGCATAAGTTTTGAATTTGCTTCACGGGAAGTCGCATCTGTCCATCTTATAGAAAAAGACAGTAGGAATATATCAGGCATAAGGAGAATGATACGGGAATTGGGATTTGAAAACATTAAAGCCATTCATATTGATGTGAAGTCATATCTGAAGATTTGTAAGATGAAATATGACATTGTTTTTGCAGATCCTCCTTATGATCTGCCCTGGCTGGAAAATTTACCGGATCTTGTTATTGATTCAGGAATAATTAAAAAAGATGGATTTTTTATTCTTGAGCATCCCAGAAAAATTAAATTCAGCAGTCATAAGTTATTTTTTGAACACCGTAACTACGGAAGTGTCAATTTCAGTTTTTTCAGACAGGGATAAGGGGGAAATTTGTTAGTGCAAAACTAATTTTATATATTTATGTATAATTTTATATGGTAATCAGGTATTTGATTGGTCGTAGAAACCATATGAATAAGGATTTTTTTCATATTTAAATTCACTGCTTAGGAAGGGTTAAGATTATTTTTCTGTTGACTGGGTATTTTTAATTTCAAATGATGAAAAAAAAAATTATTGCCACTTATTATTTTATCTGTTTTTCTAACTCTTCCGGCCGGTAGTCAGACTGTAGGAGTAAGAGGTGGATTAACTCTGGCAAAGGGTTCATATAAATATTCCATGGTAAAACAGCAGACTCATTTTATGCCGGGGTTTTGTACCGGTCTGGCCGTTGAATTTCCTTTATCGGAACCCCTTTATCTGAATTCAGGATTTTTATTCATAAAAAAGGGTACCAAAAGACACATATCTGATGTAGACGAGAAGATACCTGTGAGGTATCTGGAAATACCTGTTAACATTGTATACAAATTTGATTTCATTACCTGGCAATTATACGGGAATGCCGGTTTATACACCGGTATTGGCTTATCGGCAAAATCCAAAAGAGGAGATGACGTTGAAAAAATTGAATTTGGCACCGATCTCGGACAGTTCAGGAGGATGGATTACGGCATCAATCTGGGTGCCGGTATAGAGATTGATAATAATGTTCAGTTCATTGTCAATTACGGATATGGATTCAGAGACATATCCAGAAAATATGATGAAAGGATAAAGAACAGAGTATTGAGTTTCACCGTTGTTTATCCCCTTGAAGAACTTGTATATTTTATCCGGTCGTTATATTAGAAATACCAGTAATAATCTTTCCCTGACACAATTCCACAGAGAATCTTACCTCCATTTCAGGGGGCATATCCTTTTTTATATGAGAAATGCATTGAATTTTTCTGCTTATAGATAAGCTATTATTATTCAGCAAATTCAAGTAATCCGAAATGGCAAGGCTGGTGAACATCCTGTCTAAGATCAAAAACAGGGAATAGCAGGGATGTTGAGCGGAAGCGATCTGAAACCAGGTTCCTGTCCTGTCTGACTGCCTGGAATGCCCATCTGACACCTGGTTTTGCAGGAGCGAAGCGATAGAATTCATTAAAGCAGGTAAAAGGGATCTGCATTTCCATCTGCCATCCTTTATCCTTATCGGTATCGTCATTAATTGTCCCGTCATAAGTAACTCCGACTGAATATTCCGGATTATATCCTGAGATAAAAATAGTATTGTCATTGTAATATTTCCACAGGACAATAAAGTCGAAAGCTGCCTTGTATAAATTAACTTCAAATCCGTAATGGAAATAAATACTATCTGCAACGGGGACACAAAAAAATTCGACACAATCGTCAATATGAGGTATTCCGTCTCTTTTCGTTTCCCTGGCAGTAAGTGAAGTATCCTCACACTGATAGAATAAATAAAGGTTTTTATCATCCCACAGCATACGAAATTTTGTTTTTTGTTTTTCGAGGTTGCCTCTTAATCTGAAAAAATAGTCGAAAGAACATATTTCAGCATTGTTCCAGGAACTTTCATTCATCCTGCCGTCTATAATGACTGGTTCTGTTGTTTTCGAGACCATATACACAGGAGTTTGTCCCATAACGATACGTTCTTCTGTCTGAGCTGAGACAAACAGATCTGACATTATGAAGAAACATAAAAACGCGGCAATAATTTTAATATTGATTTTCATAGATGACTGGTATTACATTTATTCTATAATTATTCAAATATAAACAAAATCCCTTTGGTTACGTATAAAAGAGAAAATTTGACAAAAAGTGACGGGGAAGTGGTGAATGGCGGGAAATTGTATATTAAATGGCTGAAATGTATTAACGGATCTGTTGGCATGAGTAAAGGATCGGGATACGACAGTCGGGGAAGCGGGAAAGTCAATGTATAAAATAGTGTTTCATTATCTGTTAATGGTTTTGAAATAATGAATTATTAAAAACCGGAGACACATGAAAAGATGGTTTTTGAATATTCTTCTAAGCTTTCTTTCAGTAGGTATATACGGGCAGAATTGCACTATTCTGTCAAAGGCCAATAATATTACTCCTGACAGATTGTGTTCTCCGGTTACTGCTACATGGGAAGTTACTTACACAGGGGTAAATGATGCGGGCACTCCTGTCAGTATCAGGTACGACTGGGATAATGGGATAACGGAGACGATACCGGCCATAGAGACCAGTCCGGGCCTTTTCACTGCTGTTTCAAGCATCACATATACTTCATCGGGTAATAAATGCAACTATCATCCGCAGGCTACATTAATGGTTAACGGGGTTCTTTGTACTTCAACATCTCAGGAACAGATAGTAACAGTATGGGATAATGATGATGATAATGGTGGCATCATGAGTATCAGTCCTGATATATATCCTATTTGTTATGGTAACAGTGCGTATGTACGTTTTCAGGATGTAACAAGGTTTAATTGTGTACCTCCTCAGGAGATAGATAATCCCAATGTTAACACCCGGTGGGTACAATGGATTTATGGGACTGACATTACTATGACGGGTGCTCCGGTAACTGTTGGAGGTAAGCCGAGAATTTTTGAATATTACGGTGATATAGTCGAATTAACAGGGCCGGTGACAGGTTCGGGTATCTGGTCTGATGTAATCTATGTAGCTGATGACAAAGATGTCGGACAATACTTTGAGGTAACTCTCAGGAACTGGAATTACTGCAATCCCTATGATGACCCAAATATACCGGGCAAGCCAGTAGACAAGCATAATGGCGACCATCCCCCCGTTGAAACCACAGCCATCATTCTTATTGTTGATTATCCTGATGCTACAATAACGCCTGTAGCTCCCATGTGTGCCAATGCTCCGTCTGTTGTTCTTACTGCTGCAACTTCAGGTGGCACGTGGTCGGGCAACGGGGTTTCCGGTAATATTTTTGATCCTTTTATTGCAGGTCCCGGAAATCACCAGATACGGTATGACATTACTAATGCTTATGGTTGCAGTGACAGTGATGTAACAACAATTGTAGTTCATCCTCTGCCTAATGCCACTATACTTACAGAAGGTTTGTATTGCAATACTGATCCTCCGTTTGCTCTTCAGGCCGTTGATCCCGGTGGTATATGGTCGGGACCCGGAGTTACAGGAGATATTTTTGACCCTGCTGCAGCAGGAGCAGGTAATCATATCATTACCTATACGATTATTGATGCAAATGGCTGCACCGATACTGACGAAACGCTTATTACAGTAGCCACTCCTGATGCCACTATAACTCCTGTTGATACTCTGTGTGCCGATTCACCTCCGGTAACCCTGACAGCTGTTGATATGGGAGGAGTATGGTCGGGTCCGGGGGTTGTGGGTAATACTTTCAATCCGGCACTTGCCGGTGTGGGATCACATATTATCAGTTATGAGATACAGAATCCGAGTTGCAGTGATCAGGATACTGTTGTTATCACTGTCATGCCTCTTCCTGTTATATATATTGATCCTGTAGGTACGGTATTTCTGAATGGCCCTCCCATCACTTTGAATGCCACACCTCCGGGCGGCATATGGTCGGGACCCGGAGTAACAGGGAATGTTTTTGACCCTAATGTTGCAGGTATAGGTACTCATGTCATACAATATGAGACTATTCCTGACAGATGGGGTTGTATGTCTGTCAGCACTGTTATTATCAGTGTTATAATGCCTCCCATGCCAGTGGCTCTTTTTGAACCAGAAGCTACAGGTTGCGCCCCTCTCACTGTGCAATTCATAAATAACAGTCTGTACGGAGAAGCATATATCTGGGATTTTGGCGATAAACAGTATTCAAATGAAGAAAACCCTGTTCACACGTATTACGTACCCGGGGATTACATTGTCAGGCTAACGGTAATTAATCTTGCCGGTGAATCAGTTCATAACGGAATAATAACCGTATACCAGAATCCTACAGCTATTTTCGATGTCTATCCCAGAGAGGTTGTGAATAATGAACAAGTAGTAATTTTCTATAATTACAGTCATCATGAATTTCAGTCTTTATGGGATTTTGGTGACGGGCATAGCTCGACAGACAAGAATCCGTACCATAAATATGAGAACCCAGGTAGTTATTCTGTTTCACTTACTGTTACAACGAGTGATGGTTGTATTGATTCAGCGCGACTGGAGACCCCTATAATAGTTGACTGGAAGACTGGAGACATAAAATTTCCGAACGTTTTTAAATGGAATGGGACAGGGTCGACCGGAGGGGAATGGCATGAAGGTGTTTATCCAGAGATGGACTATGTTTTCAGGCCGTTTTTTGAGAATGTTCTTGAATATAAGCTTCAGATTTTTAACCGCTGGGGTGTTCTGATTTATGAGAGTGATGATCTGCATAAAGGTTGGGACGGATATGACGGGAACAGAAATCTTGCTGTTCAGGGTGTTTACGTTTGGAAAGTAACGGGAAGATATGCCGACGGTGATTATTTCAATAAAGTAGGTGATGTAACTTTTCTACACTGAGGTTTTTAACAGACAATTTCATTTCTTACATCTATCAAAAAGCCACCCTGAAATATGGGCTATTTAGCGTTTTTTAAAAAATAAGCTTAACTTTGACACCGGCAGAGCCTGATTCATATATCTGGCTTTTGATGTTAATACATTAAATTACAGGGCTTATGAGATCACTAATTAAATTTGTATTACCTGGCATTATTCTGACAACCTTACTGATGTTGTTTTCCTGCGAAAAAGACAATAATGAAGGAACTGTTACTGATTTTGAAGGTAATGTTTACCGTACAGTTCAGATAGGAGATCAGTGGTGGATGGCTGACAACCTTAAAGCTACTAAGTTCAATGACGGGCAGAGCATCCTTAATGTCACTGACGACAGTGAATGGAATAATCTCACCACTTCGGCATACTGCTGGTATAACAACGATGAAGCGGGATATAAAAACACCTACGGAGCATTATACAACTGGCATGCCGTCAGCACAGGCAGGTTATGTCCTGACGGATGGCATGTACCGAGTAATTCTGAATGGGCTACTCTTACGAGCCGTCTTGGTGGAGAGAATGTTGCAGGCGGAAAATTGAAAGAGACAGGTACTGCTCACTGGCAGACACCTAATTCAGGAGCTACCGATCTGTTTAGCTTCACTGCTCTTCCGGGGGGGTACCGTGGTAGTCTTGGAGCTTTTATCGATATCCTGCACAGAGGATACTGGTGGAGTTCAACAGAGTATAATGCCACCCATGCTCACCTGAAAAATATAACCTACGATTCAGGTAATTTTACCAGTCTGAACGATGCAAAAAAATTCGGTTTCTCTGTACGTTGCATCAAAGACTAACAAAACTATTGTTTTTTAAGCGGTCTACAAACTCTCTTATTGAATTACGGTCAATACCTTTTTCTTTTAATAATCTAATAAAGGCGCTTCCAATTATTACTCCGTTGGCATAATTACATGCCAGATGAAAAGTGTCAGCATCTGATATGCCGAATCCAATCAGGGCAGGATTAGTCAGTTTCAGATCCCTTATCTTTTTAAAATATAAGATCTGATCTTCTGAAAATATACCTTTTACACCAGTGGTAGAGGATGATGACACCACATATACAAAACCACGGCTTATACTGTCAATCATTCGAATCCTTTGAATATCAGTCTGCGGGGATATAAGCAAAATGTTATACAGATCATGTCTGTTAAAAATATCTGCGTATTGACTCAGATATATTTCCGGAGGCAGATCAGGAAGAATAAGTCCGTCGACTCCCACCTCATTACATTTTCTGCAAAAGTCATCCAGTCCGAATCGGATGACCGGATTGATATAACTCATCATCACAAGAGGGATATTAACAGTTGACCGGATATATTTTAATTGTTCAAATAGCAAAGCTATTTTCATTCCATTCTTCAAAGCACCGGCACTGCTGTCCTGTATAACCGGTCCGTCAGCCAGAGGGTCAGAAAAAGGAATTCCTATTTCAATCATATCGGTTCCTGCATCAACCAGTTCTCTTATGATTTCGGCTGTCGAACCAAGATTAGGATAACCTGCTGTAATATAAATAGATAATATATTATTGCCTTTTGTTTTAAAGAGTTTGTCTATTCTGTTCATACTATTATGTATTGGAAGTTATATTTTCTTATTATTCATCTTTTCCATGTATGTCATGTAAGCTGCCATATCCTTATCTCCCCGTCCGGATATTATCACTACGACTACGTCATTTGGTCTGAAGCTCATTTTATCCAGTAATGCAACAGCATGAGCTGATTCAAGGGCAGGGATTATCCCTTCCATTGTGGTCAGTTTAAAGGCGGCATCCAGGGCCTGATCATCTGTTGCATGGTGAAAAATGACACGTTTTGTTTTGTTCAGATAGGCGAACATAGGGCCTATACCTGGATAATCCAGGCCGGCAGAAACGGAATAAGGTTCTGTAATCTGTCCGTCTTCATCCTGCATCAGGATTGTTCTGCTTCCATGTATTATTCCGGGTATTCCTCTTGCTATTGTTGCTGCTGTTTCGTCGGTATCGGTACCCTTACCTGCTGCTTCAACAGCTATCAGATTAACATGTTCATTATCCAGGTAATGATAGAAAGAACCTGCAGCATTACTCCCTCCTCCAACGCAGGCAATAATATAGTCTGGATCAGAACTACCGGTATGACTGAGCAACTGATTTTTCATCTCCATGCTGATAACTGACTGTAATCTTGCCACAAGGTCGGGATAAGGATGTGGTCCCACTACTGATCCGATAATATAATGAGTATCAACAGGATTATTGATCCAGTCACGTATGGCTTCATTGGTAGCATCTTTCAAAGTCATGTTACCGCTTGTGACAGGTATCACCTCTGCTCCCAGCATTTTCATTCTTAATACATTCGGGGCCTGTCGTTGAATATCAAGTTTTCCCATATAAACGATACACTTAAGCCCCATCAGCGCGCACACAGTGGCTGTGGCCACTCCATGCTGCCCTGCTCCTGTCTCTGCAATAATTCTTGTCTTCCCCAGCTTTTTGGCTATAAGTATCTGTCCGATTGTATTATTTATCTTATGGGCTCCTGTATGGTTTAAATCTTCCCGCTTTAAAAAAATACGGGTATTGTAAAGCTCCGATAAACGTCTGGCATGGAATAAAGGAGACGGCCGTCCGGCATAATCGCGAAGGAGTTCATAAAACTCGTTCTTAAAATCCTGGCTGTCCATTATATCGAGATATCTTTCCCGGAGTTCCTGAATGTTTGGAACCATCATTTCAGGGATATAAGCTCCTCCGTATTCTCCATAAAATCCATTCTCATTAACATAGTTATTCATAATACATTATCTTCTTAGTTCTTCAATAAACTCTTTTACTTTATCAATGTCTTTTAATCCCGGACTGATTTCAAACCGGCTGTTTATATCAACTGCAAACAAATATTCATGTCTCATGTTTTTTATTATACTAATATCTTCCGGCCCTATTCCTCCGCTTAAGAAAAATTGTTTTTCATTCTTATATTCATAAATTTTTCGCCAATCGAATTTTTTACCACTGCCTCCGTGAGCTGTTGTACCGGTATCAAACAAAAAATAATCACATACGTCCGAATAATCCCGGAGGACTGAAAAATCAAAGTTATTGTCAATCCCAAAAGCTTTGGATAAGGCCACATTATTGTTCTTAAGACGCTCACATTCACTGACGGGTTCATTTCCATGCAATTGTGCCATATCCAGCTTATATCTCTTCATGGTATCAATTATCTCAGAAGGCTGAGTATTAACAAACACTCCTGTTTTAATGATCCCGGGGGGTATATCATTCCAGAGAGATTCAGGAGGACTATTTCCGACATAACGCTTTGAATGAGAATAAAAGATAAAACCCATAAAATCTGGCATAAGAGCTGCAATCTGTTGTATATTACCGGGGTCTGTCATTCCGCATACTTTAATTTTTAACATTGTTTCAGATATTTAATTTATTTACAAAGTCTGAAAATGATGCGACAGGATTTTTATCCTTCATAAAGACTTCACCCATTAAGAATCCGTCAAATCCGCTTTTTCTCAGAAGTTTTATTATATCGGTTGAATGAATACCACTTTCGGATATTTTCAGAAAACCTTCCGGTATCAAAGGAACCAGGTTCAGGGATACTATTGTATCAACATTGAATGTTTTAAGGTCACGATTATTTATTCCGATTATATCAATATCTTTTGAGATATGATTGAATTCTTCCTGTGAATGTATTTCAAGGATAGTCTCTAAACCGAGAGAATGTGCCAAAGCAGCAAGTTTCTGACTCTGTGATTTTTCCATTGCTGCCGCAAGGATTAATACGACATCTGCTCCAATAGCTTTTGATTCCACGACCTGATATTCTTCAAGGATGAAGTCTTTTCTCAGAACAGGTATATCATTAATGCTACGGACAAGCATCAGATCGTCATTAGTTCCACCAAAAAAATCTGTATCCGTAAGGACGGATAATCCTGAAGCTCCGTGGTTGGCATATCCCTTTGTGACCACTTCGGGATCAGCATTTTCATTGATCCATCCTCTGGAAGGCGACTTTCTTTTAAATTCGGCTATAATACCAGTTTTGGATGGATCTTTCAGGTATTGTCTGAGAGAAAAAGTGTTCCTGGAAAAAGCTTCCATTTTCTCCAGCTTACCAACAGGGATACACTTTTTCAATACCGAAAGTTCCTTTTTCTTATTGGCAATAATTGTATTGAGGAAAGTCATGGTTGCATTTTAATAAGTGATCTGAAAGATTTGAGAGCTTTTCCTCCAAAAAGAGATTCTTCAGCCATTGATTTACATTCATCGAATGATTTTTCAGGGTGAAAACATTTTATAGCCATCATAGCATTTGCATTGACAACATTATTCTGTGCTTTTGTCCCTTTTCCTTCCAACACTGAATTGAATATTCCAGCTGCTTCTGCTATTGTTTGCCCTCCTCTCAGGTCAGAGGGCGAAAGCCGTTCATAATGAACAGACTCAGGGTTGATAAGTTGTTCTGCACCGTTAAGGATATATTTAAAGCTACCTGTAAGAGACAGCTCATCATATCCATCCAGACTATGTATTATAGTATACTGAATATCTGTGAGTTGATAAAGATAATTATATAAGCGTGCCAAAGACAGGCTATAAACACCTATCATTTGTTTTTTTGGAAAAGAAGGATTAACCATAGGTCCGAGCATATTAAAGAAAGTTTTTACTTTTAATGCTCTTCGTATGGGTACAACACTTTTCATTGCAGGATTGAACATAGGGGCATGAAGAAAGCAGACTCCTACCCTGTCGATTTCTTTTTTCAGTTTATCATTGTCGGTTGAGAACTTATAACCGTAATACTCCAGGATATTTGATGATCCGCAGGCTGATGTAACGGCATAATTACCATGTTTGGCCACTTTCAGACCTGCTCCTGCAAGGATAAAAGTGGTAATTGTGGATATATTGAAAGTATCTTTGCCATCTCCTCCTGTACCACATACATCTATTGTATCAAAATCAGACAAGTCTATTTTTACACAAAGGTTCAGCAAGGCATCGCGGAAACCCGACAATTCTTCAACAGTTATACTTCTCATCAGGTAAACAGTTATAAAAGCTGCGATTTCCGATTCGGAATATTTATTTCCTGCTATATTGGTCAGGACTTCTTCTGCTTCGTGGCGATCAAGTGTTCTGTGATTGAAAAGATCGTTCAGTATTTTTCGCATAATAAGTTTTTTTTATTTAGCAACTACTTTTTTTGCTCATTTAAGACAGTGACTAACATCTCCTTACAACTCCAGCCAGTTTTTAATTATCTGAGATCCATATTCAGTAAGAACAGATTCCGGATGGAACTGCAGGCCTCTTACATCATAATCTTTATGGGTGATCCCCATTATTATTCCATTGTCATCCTCACATGTAACAATGAAACAAGCAGGAAGATGTTTTTTTGAGACCACCCATGAATGATAACGGCCAGCCATAATAACCGGGGGGATATTTTCAAATAGAAGTTCATCAGATGTTTTTATTTTAACGGGAGAAGAGACACCATGATAGACAGAGCTAAGGTTAAGTATTTTCCCTCCGAAAGCTTCACATACAGCCTGATGACCCAGACAGATACCCAGAATACTTTTATTTCCGGCATATTTTTTTATCAGCTCAAGGCAGATACCTGATTCAGAAGGAATACCCGGTCCGGGTGAAATAAGAATTTTATCATAATCATTTATTTCATCCAGTGATATTTCGTCATTTCTTCTGACTTCAGGGTACTGGCCTGTCAGGTTTTCTATACAGTGAACCAGGTTATAGGTAAATGAATCATAATTATCTATTACAATAGTTTTTTTCATTTTATACCTCCTGCTAATTGAATAGCTTTCTTAAGTGCACCAAGTTTATTATTAACTTCCTGTAATTCATTGTTTTCATTTGAACCTGCCACAATACCGGCACCAGCCTGGTAAAATAGTTTATTTCCCTTACTAAGGAATGTTCTTATCATTATGGCATGGTTAACTGTTCCTTTCAGGTCAATAAATCCTATTGCTCCTCCATAATAACCCCTGCGCTGGTTTTCGTATTTGTCAATTAACTGCATAGCCTTATGTTTCGGAGCTCCTGTAAGTGTTCCTGCGGGGAAAGTTGCAGTCAACATATCTGCAACAGATGATTCTTCACGAAGCTCACCTGACACTGAGGACACCAGATGGATTACATGGGAATAGAACTGTATTTCTCTCAGGCTCTCGACAGTGACATTTCTCGCATGTCTGCTGAGGTCATTACGTGCCAGATCAACCAGCATTATATGTTCGGCATTTTCCTTGAGGTCGTAAGACAGTCTCTCTGCTATTAACTTATCATTCTCCTCATCGCCTGATCGTTTAAAAGTACCGGCAATAGGATTTATATATGCTTTACCATTCTGTATCTTTAAATGGGCTTCCGGTGATGAGCCAAAGATCTTATAACTGCCATAATCGAAATAAAAAAGATAAGGAGATGGATTGATAGAACGTAATGCTCTGTAAACATTGAATTCATCTCCAATGAAATTCCGGGAAAACTTACGTGAGAACACTACCTGAAATACATCTCCTCTGAAACAATGGTCTCTTCCTTTGCTTACAATATCTTTAAACTGTTCATCGCTTATATTCGTTTCTTCTTCCCCAACTGTCCCGAAAGAATAAATTGCGAAGTTCATACTTTGAATAAGAGATCCGATCTCATCTGAATCAGTATCATCATTATCAAACCTGTTTTCAATTATGTGTAATACATTCTGAAAATGATTGATTGCAATAATATATTTAAAGAGATCATACCGGACATCGGGTATTTTGGTTGCCTCATCAATACTATTTTTCAGTTCTATTTTTTCAAAATATTCCACGGCATCATAGGACATATATCCGAAGAATCCGTTGACCGGGACCTCTTCGTCCGTTTTGTTTTGAGTAAATGCATTCAGGAAGTCACGTAATTTTTCAGAGAAAGAAGATTTATCAATCAATTGAGATACTATCTCTGATTCATCGGGATATTTTTCTTTGACATAACCATTTTCAGCTTCAAAAAAAGCCAGAGAATGCAGACAGATATAGGAATAGCTGTTTTCATTTCCCCTGTAATCAGAGCTTTCCAACAAAAGTGAATTTGGGAAGACATCACGTATTTTCAGATATATACTGACCGGAGTAATTGTATCTGCCAGTAATTTCCGGGTTTTTGTTATCAGTTTAAATTTTTTCATGTGTTTTTAAATCATTTTTTCAATCACTATAGATACATATAAATGTAAAACGGCCTGTCGTGAGTACGACAGGCCGTTTTACTAATATCGTTTAAACAAATAAAATGCTGGCAGACTCACAGTTTTAAGTGAAACTTATTGAACCACCACCACCAATTTGTACAGATTGCTTTCATTTTTCAATTATTACAGTGACAAAAATATGATTATGTTTTTTAAAATACAAATATTTTTTAACCCGTTAAGGCTGGATAGTCCTTTTGAGTTAATCACAAAGTGAATCAGATATTATAAGATACTGATTTAAGGTATTATTAATAA
>DAINPM010000067.1:0-4718 GCA_036743455.1 Bacteroidales bacterium
GTGTTAAGCCTCCCGCTAGCGTTCATCCTGAGCCAGGATCAAACTCTTCGTTGTATAAATTATTCTTAAATGTCTTGACGAAGTATTATCCATGGTCTCATTCTAAAAATACTAACAAGTTATCTTAGACGAGATCTCTATCTCGCCTGGTTGCTACTTCATAATTTCAAAGAACTTTCCCTATTAAAATTTTGGGGCTGTAAAGTTAATTATTCTTCCTGTCTTCACCAAAAAAATCGAGATATTTTTTCCGGCCCTACCCCTCTCTTCCTTCCCCTCTTTCTCTTAGCCGGAATACTATCTCTTTAACCCTTCAATCAACTTTTCGCCTCAAAGCGGGTGCAAAGATAAATAATGATTTATATTTCACAATACTTTTTTATTTTTTTTTGCTTTTTTTTTCAAAATAAAAGACCTTATCCTCTTTATAACAACCCGAAATAACTGTATTATTTTTGAAACGTGATGGTAATCAAACTGATCCCTCAAAACATAAAAATAAATTGTTTTTTCGTATCTTTAATACAGAATTATAATAAAATCCTCAAAACTGATTCCAATGTTTAAAAACAGTACTCACCCGGTAATTATAATTCCCCATAAATCAAATCCCTGTAAATTATATCACTCTATCATCTTCTACAATATCCTCCCCAATCAATTCTCACAGCTTTCTATATTCAATTGTAATTATATTTTAATATATATATCAGCCTATACCTGACTTTTATTCCCAAACCCTTAGTTGTTAATCATTTCAATTGCGGGTGATTTGTTTTACAGCCTTTATATTCATTGAGATTAACAATAACGTTTTTTTTTATGTTCTTCAGTTTATGTGTAAATTATAACTTATCTCTGAGATGAATGTAATTATAGTTGATGACGAAGCAACGGTCAGAAATACAATCATTTCGATGCTCAAGACCTATTTCCCCGGCATAAATATTTCCGCTGCTGTAGGAAGCATTGAAGAAGCCTATAAAGAAATCGTTCATTACAAACCCGATCTGGTTTTCCTGGATATTGGCCTGTCTGATGGAAACGGCTTTGAACTTATCAGAAAACTTAATCCCCCTGCTTTTAAAGTAATTTTTGTTACCGGCCATCAGGAATTCGCTCTTGATGCAATAAAAGTAAGTGCTCTGGATTACCTTCTCAAGCCTGTTGATAGTGAAGAATTTTGCACATCAATAAAAAAAGCTATGGAAGTAATCAATCATAAAGAACAAGAGATAAAACTTCAGGCTCTCAGCGAAAACCTGCAAAGCCGTAAAAAACTTAAAAGGATCATCCTCCATAATGCCGATAACCTCCAGCTGGTATCAATCACTGATATAGTAAGAGCCGAAGCCGACAGTAATTATACACGCTTCACTCTTTCTGACGGAAAACATATCCTTGTATCCCGGACAATAAAAGAATTTGATAAGCTGCTATCAGGATCAGGAATGGTAAGAGTCCATCAGTCACACCTGGTTAATATAAATTTCATTGATAAATATGTAAGAAAAGACGGCGCTTATCTTATACTTAAGGACGGAACAAAAATCCCTGTTTCTCCAAACCTTAAAAAACAAATACTTGAAGCTCTGACAGAACAGATGTACGAGTAACAAAGGGAATATAAGCACAGGGCACAGGGCACAGGGCACAGAGCACAGAGCAAAACGGAGATCCTCCTTTAGATTGAGGAGCGCAGTGCAGTGGAGATTCCACGCAACGCTGACAAAACAGGAAGGGGTTAAGAGGCTCTGACCGCTAAACTATATTCCAAAATACTCCAATATTAATCCGGAACCCCTGTTTACTCATTTAACCTTGACAATCATGGTTGACTTAGCTTAACTTCATGTTAAAAACCAAAAAACCATGAAATATTCAAAGGGTTTGACAATTGCTTTTTCTCTTCTCATTTTTTTTTCACCGGATGCAAGATCACAGATAAAAGTTGATGTTAAAGACAAGGTAAAGCAGGAAACGGAACAGACAGATACCATAGCCGGATTCTGGATTGATAAACCCGGAAAGATCAATAATGCCCGTAAAATTATTATTTCCGTCCGCGAAACGGAATCCGGTTCCGTCAAAGGAGGAGATCCTCCTTATCCCTATTCATATACAGTATCAATGAAATTTGAGGGCAATATTATTAATAGTAAGGACAAATTCCGGTTGATTCCCAACCTGACAGACAATCTCAGATCTCTGGCAATGAAGGAGGAGTGCACTCTTATCGCAGAACTTGAGCCCGCAGAAGAGAGTATGCGGGTAGAGAAATGGGAATGCAGTGATCCGGTAAATAATTCACCGGTATTACCCTTGCTTGCAGCTTCTCCGCCAAATTTCTTCATTCCCGTAAGAATATGGCAGATAGGTAGTAAGATTTATATATCTCACGGATTTAACGATGGCATTTACGGCTACTTTGTTGAGTGGGATGATCCCCGTGCAAAAAACAAGAAAGAACCCCTTGGAGCACGTCCGTCCGGAGCAGGACTTATGGGAGAGTATATAGAGGTACCGTTTGATAAATTTACCAAAGGAGAGGCAATCATTCTTCACCCAAAAGATGTATCGGATCATAATGAAGATGTGTGGCAGTGGAAAACCGGCTGGACCGTTCTTATTCATCCGAGACAGGTAAAATAAACTTTATTGGCAGATCAGAATGGATAAAAGAAAATCAATAATATCTGTCATTCTTTACGCAATCGCCTCTTTTTCCCCGAAGTCTGATGTCTTTGCACAGGAAGGCTATATTGTTGAAAAAATAAAGCATAATTACGAAATCCTGGTAGAACCACAGCGAAGAGAGATTTACAACGGAGAACAAACGACAATTACCATCGATGTGCATGATTTTGATACTGCCGGACTAAAAATACAGGCATTCAATGCGGCGGTCGTGATCAGTATTACCGGACTCATTGACGGCAAAGTAACTCCGGCCTCAGGCAGTAAAATAATAACGGATCAGGCAGGGATTGCCTGGCTGGATTATAAGGCTGGCGAAAAGGATAAGGAAATATCGGTCATGGCCACTTTTATTCCTGAAGGATCAGCAACTGAATATATTGACGAGGCAACAGTAACAGTCAAACCTCTTGAGTATGAAGCGACACTGACTGTCAGCGGTTCATCGATTAACATGGAAAGATCATCCTATTCACGAAAACAAAGCGATGGGATTGAAAGAGGTAATCATTCACTCGATGAGAGATACAATGCTTCTTTTTATGTACCTCTGAAGCTTGATAACTCCGGTGATATGCCAATACTAAACCAGAGATGGGAATATTACCGCCCCTTAGATATCAATCTAACTCAGTTTAATGCATCCTATCTGATGAAAGAATATGAATATGCAAATTTCAAGGGTTTCGGGCATGAAGCTACCATCATACGAATCAAAAAACCTCTTAACATACATATTCCGGGAAAAGAGTATTTAATGATATCGAATATTATTCTGATCATAGATAAAGAAACAGACAAGGTCGTCAAAATAGGGACGGGAGGATATCCGGTAGAGTTTCACTGGGATGAAACCGAAAGCAGAAACGGGAGAAGCTGGAATCCGGACGGCAGTGAGCCTATCAGTTATTTCAACCATAAAACCGATGATCTGTCGACAACATTTACACCCGGACCTGTTGAAGATCCCGTTGTCGATCCGACTTTTACAGGGGTAGCCGAATCACTCACAACATATCTCAAAAACATGGGAACTCCCCTGCCAGCCGATATTGAAATACCAGAGGATGATGAAAAGGCAGAAGTTGCTCCTGACCTGCTGGTTGAATACGGCGACGGAAAGACTTTCTTCGGGGGAAAAGGGAAAAAGATCATTGACAACTCTGAAGGATCCAATATCAATCGCAAGGAGATGACCTTCAATTGGAGTGTAACAAGAAGAAAGAAACAATAATGAACACTTAATCATTTTAAAATCATGAAAAAAATTACTGTCTTAATAGTTAGTCTCTTTATCATCCTGACCCGGCTTGCCGGTCAGGAAGCAACATTGAAGCCTTACGGCCTCAAATCAGGTATTATAGAATATTCCTATTCCGGTGACAGAGTTGGAAAAGGAATCCTCTATTTCGACGAATACGGAATGAAAAGCGCAATGTATACCGACGCTGTTCAGGATGGCGAAAAACAGAAAGGATGGGTTGTCACCTTTGGCGATTACCAGTATATGTGGGATCCGGATCAGCCTAAAGAGGGAATGAAACTAAAGAACCCTATAATTACCTGGATAACAGAAACTTCAAAAGATGATATAGAATCATACACCGAGTCGATGTACTCCAAAATGGGCTTTGTTAAAGCCTCTGACGAAACTTTTCTGCGAAAACCATGCAAAGTCATGAAAGGCGACCTGGGAAAAGTTATGACCTGGAACGGCATCCTCATGCTGATGGATATGAAAATCATGGGAAGCGGTTCTCATCAGGAAGTAACAAATATCCAGACTAATGTTCCGGTTGACGGAAAATATTTTGTCCTTCCAAAAAACATTGAATTTTCAGAAATACCAATGATGTTTTAGGCTGAATATTAGGTAATTATAAAATATTATGAAACCAATAAAAAAAATTCTGTGCTTCCTGTTTCTGGGCAATTTCATGTCTGTTATTATACAGGGACAGGAAGTTGTTGCTGCTGTTGTTTTTGCCCAGCCACCAAAAATGATGAGTTACCAGTGTATT
>DAINPM010000067.1:4818-12888 GCA_036743455.1 Bacteroidales bacterium
TGTTGCTGCTGTTGTTTTTGCCCAGCCACCAAAAATGATGAGTTACCAGTGTATTGTCAGAGATTCAGGCGGTGAACTGGTGACCAAACAGAATATCGGAGTCAGGACAACTATTCTGAAGGGAACCATGATCCCCATGATTATCTATCAGGAAACTTATAGTCCTCTGCCGGTAACAAATGAGAATGGACTTCTGTCACTTGAGATCGGAAGCGGCAAACCGGTTACCGGTGATTTTTCAACGATAAACTGGTCGTCAGGACCATACTTTCTCAAAACGGAAATTGATCCCAATGGGGGCTCAGATTATACCATTACCGGTCAGAGTCAGATATTAAGCGTACCATATGCCTTTTATGCTGATAAAACAGGTTCATATGCAGAAACCGATCCGGTCTGGACTGGTGCAGCCGGTAACTACTACACAAAGACCAACCTTCAGACCAGCGGACAATCATCAGTACACTGGAATAATCTGACCAACATTGACGAAGATGTACTGGATCTTGCAGAGGATGGTATTCTGACAGGCTCTAAAGTCGGCACAGGCATTTGTGCAAACAGTATTACCTGGGGTGTTCTTCCCCTGGCCAGACTTTCCGGAATTACAAACGAACAGCTTTCTGCCACGGCAGATATTAAATCCGATCAGATTAAATCTCTCCAGGCAGCCAAAATAGCTGGTATATCATCGGGCTTCATTCCCCTGAGTAACGGGACAGGACTGGTAAAAAGTTCAATTTACGAAACCGGCGGACAAGTAAGGATTGGCGTGGGATTACCCGAAGCTTTACTCCAATTAAGGAATTATGAAGGCACTCAGTTAAAAATTGGACACGGTAATCAGCCATCTGATGAATGGTTTTTCAATGTAGATGGTTCAGCAGATCTTTCTTTATCAAATGAAAATAAGGGTAATACGGTCACAGTATTATTCATTGATTTTAGAATAGAAGGTTCCAGATTAGGAATCGGGACAAATACACCATATTACAGATTACAGGTCGGAAATCCAGGAGACGGATCACAAGCAAGGGCAAATGCATGGAATCTTCTTTCTGATGCACGGTTAAAAAAAGATTTTACTAAATTAACTGATCCGCTCGCAATGCTGGACAAGATCAATGGATATTATTTTCACTGGAATACCGGAATCAATCAGAAAAGAGAAGTGGGATTTTCCGCACAGGAGGTAAATGAAGTACTTCCGGAGGTAGTATCAGAAGGTGGAGACGGTTATCTGTCAATTGAATATGGGAAAATGGCACCTCTGATCGTGGAAGCTCTGAAAGAACTTAAGGCTGAGAACGAAAAGCTTAAAACCCGGATCGAAAAACTGGAAGTTGAAATATTAACCTCACAACAATAGATACTAAAACTATTTAAAATGAAAAAATCAATATCAATCATATTATTTATCTGGATGATTTTATTCAGAGGATGGAGTCCGGAAACTCTTTCTGCACAGCTCATTACAGTTCCGGATTATTGTTATGGTTATGTCGAGTCGGAACACGATAATGTTTTAAGCGACGGCACCGCAAGATACTATCCATACGCCAAAGGATCTTACGGACCTGCAGAAAGAACAACAGAATTGTTCCTTGCAAAAGGTTTCAGATGGTGGAACTATACCGTACCAGGAGTTTCCTGCTATCATACTGATCTGTTTGACTATCCCGGTTTTCATGGGATACCGGACCGGACAGGTATTTTATGGAGTGGCATCGATCCGCCCGTTGGTTATTGCGCAGGCTGGGGAGGAGTTATTGTTGATCCTGAAGAGAAAAAAATATTATGCCTGAATGGAGCCGCTAATTACAGAGGCCCGACCGAACCCAATTTCATCAAAACATTGTATGGGATAATGTGGTATCAACCTCCTACTTATTGGGGTGAAAGTACATCATACGGATATTTAAGAAAAACCGTCCTTGTTCAGTCTACAGGAGCCCTTCAACAAGGCGATTCTGTTTTGATCAATACAACAATCAGAAAAGAACTGATCAGTGAAGGAGAAGGAACTATAACCAGTATCGGAATGATGTTCCTGAATAAAATTTCAGAAACGACCCTGTATAAAATGGGTGGAGGGGACTACCTTGCGCTTACTGATATGGATGAACTAAGTTTTAATCCTCTGGGTATACTCGACAATATGGGTGCTGTTATCCGGATTGAAGGAAGTGAATCTGAAAAAGATAGTACTATAAAGGCTGCTGTAGGAGATACAATTGTCATGGAACTAATGTTCAAGCAGGAAATCAAATTATTTAATCCCGGTGAGTATTTATTTGATATTGAAAGTTGGGCGGGAGAAAAACCCGAAAAGTTGTTTTCAGCTATAGAGTATATACACACAGATTCGGTTAAAAATCTTGTCCGGGAACATAGTAACGCTCTTTCATATGATATGACCTGCCTTTCTCAGGGAGCAATACTGACTTCTTTAACTCCCGGAGGTCCAAATGTAGATGAAGATAATGACGGAATCAGCGATTCTCGTGAAAAAGGTCTTGAAAATGATGATAATACTTTTGACGGCAATGCTGATGGTATCCCGGATTACAAGCAGGCTGATGTTGCCTCATTCCATACATATGACGGTCTTAATTATGTCACCCTGAGTGTCCCGGCCGGAATCGTACTTTCGGAAATGAAGGTAACAAATAATCCGTCTCCCGCAAACACTCCTGATGATGCTGAATTCCCCTGGGGTTTCTTCGATTTTTCCCTTGACGGACTGGATCCGGGTGAAGCAGTTACAGTAACACTTACCCTCCATAACGGGGAACCTACAGATAAATACTACAAATATGGGATGACTCCCGACAATTTGGAGCCGCACTGGTATGACTTCGCATATGACGGCCAAACCGGAGCTCAGATAAACACTAATGTAATTACTTTACATTTCGTTGATGGCCTAAGGGGTGATGAAGACATTACACAAAACGGCTCAGTAAAAGAGCCGGGAGGCCCGGCAAAAACATCAACCACAGGTGTGGCGGAACTGACAGATGAAAAAGGATTACTGATCTATCCTGTTCCGAGCAAAAATTTAATAAGCTTTAAGCTTAATAATATCCCTTCACTATCTGATTATTGTTTATGTTTCTATTCAGTTAACGGCTCTCTGGTATATCAGCAAACTGTTGATGTAATTGAAGGAAACCAGGAATTTACCGTTGCAGTTGACCAGTTACCAGCAGGTATCTACATAGTTACGCTAACCAGAGATAATATATACTATAAATCGAAATTCATCATTGTCGATTGAATTGGCGGTTTCTTTCTTAAAAAACATAAGCTCTCTCTTTTTATTCCGGTGTAAATTCCCGGATATGCAGAATTTATTCAAAAACTCACTATTTTTATTGTTTACAATAATCATTACAGGCAGTGCATTTGTAAATTATAATAAACAATAGAATAATGCTATATTTAATCCTGGCAATAATTGTCTTTGCCTTTCTTGTAATAATAATCCTTTACAACTCTCTGATCAGGAAGAAAAACGACGTTGAAAATGCTTTTGCTTCGGTGGACGTTATGCTTAAAAAAAGATATGACCTTATTCCGGCCCTGGTGGATGCGGTTAAAGGCTACATGAATTATGAAAAGGATCTGCTGAAGGAAATTACCGAACTCAGAGTAAGGGCATTATCTGATAATCTGACAGGAGAGGAACGTGTTAAAATCGAAAATAAGATCCGTAAGGATCTGGCAGATATTCTCGTGGCAGTTGAAAATTATCCCGACCTGAAGGCAAACCAGAATTTCCTTAAATTACAGGGTGCAATCAATGAAACGGAAGAACAGCTGGCTGCTTCGAGAAGAGCCTATAACGCAGCTGTTACTGTATTCAATAATGCAGTTGAAGTTTTTCCCTCCAATGTGATGGCTTCAATGATGAAATATGAAAGAAAAACTCTCTTTGATATACCGGAATCAGAAAAAGTTAAACCGGATATCTCTCCACTAAGCTGAAAAAAGATTAATTGAGTAAACCGGATATGAGCAGGGACAAAGATTTCAAAGAGTTCTATGAATCATCTCTCAAGCCTGATCTTGAGATTATTGACAGAGAAAGAAGGAAGGTCAACACAAGAATCATTACTATCATTGCTTTCACAGCAGTAGCGATAAGCCTGGAAATTATCTTAATACCGTCAGAAGCAGAAATGCTTAAAGGAATAATCCCTTTTTTGACCGGTTTTGCCGGACTGGTGGTCACCGGAGTGGTAAGCAAGGACTACCGCAAAGAATATAAAAATAAGATTATTGCCAGAATAAGCGGGTTCCTTGACGAAAAACTTATCTATACTCCGGGAGGATCAGTGTCTTTTCAGGATTTTTTGAAAAGTGAGATATTCCCTCTCCGGTGCGACCAGTTTAAAGGGGAAGATCATTTCAGAGGTAAAATAGGAAGGACTGATATCGAATTCTCGGAAGTAACCGCAAAACATAAAAATACAAGTCATAACGGATCGAACCAAAAAGATGAATATATTACAATTTTCAAAGGATTGTTCATCATAGCTGATTTTAACAAACATTTTAAGACTCACACCCTTGTTCTACCGGACACTGCCGAAAAATTGTTCGGAAAATTCGGACAAACACTTCAATCTGTAGGGACAGGAAAGAGAAAACTTGTCAGACTGGAAAACCCTGAATTTGAGAAAGAATTTTGTGTCTATGGTGAAGACCAGGTTGAAGCCAGATATATCCTTACTCCCTCTCTTATGGAAAGAATACTTGCGTATAGAAAAAAATGGGATTCGAGAATAAGTTTGTCCTTCTGTGATTCAAAGGTTTACATCGCTATCAATATGAATAAAAATCTCTTTGAGACAAGGTTATTCAAACCTCTTACCGATTATGACTTTATTGAAGAAAATCTTAGATTTCTGATACTTATAACAGAAATTGTTGAAGATCTGAACCTCAATACAAGGATCTGGACAAAAGATTAAAATACCTGCCGGCAAATCATTAAGAAGGCAAATTAAGCGGATCCTTCCATTTCAACTGATAGTCTTCAGCATTAGCGTTCAGTTTATATGGTTTGATATGCTTATTCGGATCTGAACTTCCTATTATGTCAATCTTTTTGTAATCTGTATTACCTATCCCTGCTGCCGAACAATAATTAAGGTAGCCAACATGCTCCAGCGGGATGTCCATTAACTTACAGCACATACTGTCAACTGCTACCGTATCGAAGCCGGCGAGTGCCACTCTGTGATCTACCGGAGTACCATTTACAGGACCATTGCCTTCCATCCCTTCCACTGCGTCAATAATAGTAAAATCGGGCAAGATACTTTGTGCAACCATATACATGTTGAAATGAAGCCAGCGTGGAGCTGCTGAATGCATACTTCTCTTATAATTGATCCTTGGCCTGTTCCCCTGAGCCGGAAGGTTGAGAGGAGCTCCCAATACCGTATTCTTTACCCCTCCCGTCATCACTACAGTATCATGAGTCTTCATCCGGGATATTGATATAAAATAATTTGACGGATCAAAAAAAGCATCGGCAATCTGTATCTGCTCAAGGTGCAGATCTTTGTTCAGAATGAAATAAGGTTTTCCTGCTGTAGTATTTAAATCAACAAATTTTACATTATAGTCTTTCGCCAGATCAGTATAACCATAATTACTGAATCCTTCAGCTGAATTCACAACCGCACTCGATTCGGCAATGATGATCTGTCCGCTGTATATGGGTTTCAGATACTCCAGAAGACTTCTGATAGCCTCAACATGTGTCGCACATAGTTCTACATTCGTAACAACCATGTTTGGTTTGATTATAAGTTGTTTGCCTTTCAGCCCTTTCCTGATCTCTGCCTCGAAAGGCTTTACTATTTCGTACATCATCTGCTGCCGGTCAGTACCGGTAGTAAAAGCAACACTGCTGTTGCCCGGATTAATAACCGGCTTCTGCACAGGTTTCATATCCGCAGGCTCAGCAGCCACTATATCACTGAAACCTCCTGCCAACATTGCTGCAGAACCGAGCCCCAGCATTTTAAGAGCATTGCGCCTGCCAATAACTAACTTTTTTTCCGATGATTTCATCACTATATAATTTTTAATTTAATGGTCTGATGGAATCCACATGATTGAAATTTATATACATACGTGTTTGTGTATTTGATATATGTGGGTTTCATATTATGATTAATTTTAAATTCATATATTAAAGATACTCTATTCTATACATATTAGCCAAAAATACCTAATTATTTGAAAACAACAATATACATATATATATTTTTACATATTTTAAGATTTCATACTTCCCCTCTCTTTAGTTCGCTTGAATAAACTCAACTTCTCCAGGAAAATTTGTTTCCTCCGGTATTCACTATAAATAATTCTCATGGGAGACTTGAAATCGCTGACAGTGATCCTCTGATTTAGAGAAAAATAGACAAAATAATGCAAGAGAGATTTTTCTGTTAAGATAAGTCTTTCAATAAAAAATAGTTTTATGGCGACCGGAAAAATAAAAAACACTTTTTCTATTTAGGTAGCAGACCCTTCAAGAATATTTTAACAAGTCACTTACGCTCTGGAGAATGATATTTTTTTACTTTTCTTTTTCGGGTATCTTTAATGTATTTCCCCGTGATAACGTAAATAATCATTTTGATTATTTCTACGACAAGAAAGGCTAAAAAGATCGCCATAAAAACGTATACAATCCAATATGCCGGGCTGAAATCATCCATGGCTCTGTTTTATAAAGATTGTATTATTTCTAATACCAAATAAAACTTTATAACTTATACGATCCTTTAATATAAATGTTCTGATTTTTAATTATTAAGATCAACAGGACAGGCTGAATATTTTCCGGATCTGTACGTCTTTCAGAGTATCTCCGGAAAAAACTTTTCAGAAAAATTAGTTTTATTTTTCAGTCAGGGAGAACAATTTTTCAGATCTTGGCTCTCCACATCGGGGGCATTCTGTATCATACCAGCTCAAAGGGAAGCCACAACGGGGGCAACGCCAGCGTTCTTCTTCATATTTAACCCATTCCTGAACACCCATCTTATTAATTTTTTCAAGGTTTGGCAGATATTCGGCACGGTGCAGCAGGCCGGTATTAATAAAACCCATAATTATTTTACAGGGTAATTCCTCACAGTCGGAACAACGGGTCACATTATTTCTTTTTGCAGCACATAATTTCATGGGGCAGTTCCGGCAATGGGCAGCAATCTGGCCGCCACTGAGACAGCCGTCACAAAGAAGGCCATCCATCCAACCCGGATCAGGAATACCCTTCATTGTTTTTATCTGTCCGGATAAATTTCTTGTTTGCAGCCTTATTTTTTTCTGCTCTTCGTCACCGTGTTTAGCCAGGTAAGCGGGGCAGGCTCCGCAAAATGTTCCACATACAGCTGCAAGGTGTTCTCTGCCATCACTGTCCTGCTCCGCTTTCCCTTCCCGGATAGCAAGACAATCCGAAGAAAAACATATAATACCAACAGATGCACAGCTTACTCCTTTAACAAACTTTCTTCGGGTTATATGTTCCTTTTTACCGGAATCCATTTTAACTTTCTATCCTTTAATAATGATTATCTGAAAATTCCATTATTGCTATTTGCTGCAATTACATTACTATACACTGGAAGAGCTTATGGTTTACACTGTGATCATGTAAATTTATTGTATTTTTTGATTAATGCAAAATGAAATATTTCAGGTGATTGAAGGCATTACAAAGAGTCCCGTGTCTTGTTCCGGGCTCCCTTACCTGTAAAAAATATGGATACTCCTGACATCTCATAATAAAAAAACCGCTGGTACTTTCATGATCAGGAAATAACAACGGTCTTGGTGGAGAATAAGGGAGTCGAACCCTTGACCAGCCCGACAAGAGCCGGGATGCTCTGGCCAACCGGCTAATAAAAAAACCGGTGTTTTATCTTTATGAAGATCATAACAACGGTCTTGGTGGAGAATAAGGGAGTCGAACCCTTGACCCTCCCGACAAGAGCCGGGATGCTCTGGCCAACCGGCTAATAAAAAAACCGGTGTTTT
>DAINPM010000067.1:12988-13067 GCA_036743455.1 Bacteroidales bacterium
ATGAAGATCATAACAACGGTCTTGGTGGAGAATAAGGGAGTCGAACCCTTGACCCCCTGCGTGCAAGGCAGGTGCTCTG
>DAINPM010000068.1:0-12774 GCA_036743455.1 Bacteroidales bacterium
AAATCTATTAATAATTTATTACGTAAATAAGTGTAAGCTTATTTTATTGGTGAATGACAAACTTAATTAAAAAAACATGATGCGTTGCTAATGTTTTTATATTTGCAGAATTATGCTTAAGAGCAGGTTTCTCAGAAAAATTTTAAAACCGGGTTTTGAGAATATTGACCAGGTCAGATTATTATATATACTGAGTCTGGTTGTGGGATTACTAAGCGCTCTTGCTGCTGCATTTCTTAAGAATACAATACATTATACACATCACATTCTGACCCAGGGTATAACAAGAGAATCGGGTAATTTTCTGTATCTGGCTTATCCTCTTACAGGAATGTTGCTTACTCTATTGTTCGTAAGGTTTGTGGTAAAAGACAATATAGGACATGGTATCAGCAGGGTGCTCTATGCAATATCCAGAAAGAAAAGTCATCTGAAAACACATAACACCTGGACATCTATATTGGCAACTACTTTAACCATAGGTTTTGGTGGATCGGTTGGTGCAGAGGCACCTATTGTACTGACAGGATCGTCGATAGGATCGGCTATTGGAAGGTTTTTCCGGTTAAATTACAGGAGTATCACTCTTTTAATCGGATGCGGAGCAGCCGGAGCAGTGTCAGGTATATTCAAGGCACCCATAGCCGGTATAGTCTTCGTTCTTGAAATACTGATGCTTGATCTCACTATTTCTTCTATCGTGCCTTTAATGATTTCATCTGTTACTGCAGCAACTGTTGCCTATTTCCTTATGGGTGAAGAGGTGCTTTTTAATTTCACTATAAGGGAAGCTTTTAACATATCAAATATCCCATGGTATATTATTCTTGGAATATTATCCGGGTTTATTTCCTTATATTTTTCCAAAATGACTCTTTTCCTGGAAAAAAACTTTGAGAAAATATCGAATATATATGTCCGTCTTTTTGCAGGAGGTATTGTAGTCAGTGTGCTGGTATATCTTTTCCCCGCCTTTTATGGTGAGGGATATACGGCTGTTCTTCAGATACTTCAAAGTGGCATAGAGCCTGTCATGAATCAAAGCGTTTTCTACAATTTCTCTGATAAGTTTTGGGTAGAGGTTGTTTTCATGGCATCTCTCGTTTTTCTGAAAGTATTTGCCAGTAGTGCAACAAACGGGTCGGGCGGGGTAGGAGGAATATTTGCTCCTGTTTTGTTTATAGGAGGTGTTAACGGTTATCTTTTTGCCAGTCTGCTCAACAGATTTATCAATATCGATCTTGCAGACAATCGTTTCGTTCTTATTGGGATGGCCGGGTTGATGGCGGGCGTGATGCATGCTCCTCTTACAGCAATTTTTCTCATAGCTGAGATAACGGGAGGATATGACCTGCTAATCCCTTTGATTATTACTTCTACTGCTGCCTATATAACAACAAGAAGCTTTGAACGTCATTCAATATATCATGTACAGTTGGCAGAAAAAGGAGAACTTATTACTCATGATAAAGACAAGGCTGTTCTTACAATAATGGACTGGAAAAAAGAAATTGAGACAGACCTGCTTAAAGTGAAATCCAATGACACTCTTGGTGATCTGGTTAAGGTTATTTCCAGATCAAAACGTAATATATTTCCGGTTGTTGATGAATATAATATTCTGGAAGGGGTTGTATTACTGGATGATGTGAGAGAAATCATGTTTAACCATAAATTATACGACAGCGTGAGGGTCAAAGACCTGATGACAATCCCTCCTTCGTATATTGATAAAAAGGAAAACATTGAAACTGTTATGGAAACATTCAGGCAAACAGGAGCATGGAATCTTCCGGTTCTCGATAACGGTTACTATGTCGGTTTCATTTCCAAATCACGGATTTTTACAACATATCGCGAATTATTGGTTCAATTTTCCGAAGAATAAATTATTATTGCAATTGTATATAATATCTCATTGTTGTAACGACAAAAACATTTTTAAGATATTATTTGCTAACATTGTAAATTCTTTTGTAAAACGTATAACCCGTTTTTTTGAATGTTTTAATGGTGAACTCCATATGCCGTTTTCACAGACTGTAACGCGGTTTTTTGGGTGTGGAATAGTCACTTTAAATGATGGAAGAAAATTATTTTTAAAAAATAAAAGTATGAAAAGGGATACAATTATTTTCGATCTTATTGAAAAAGAACGTCAGCGGCAGTTGAATGGAATAGAATTAATTGCTTCAGAGAATTTTGTAAGTGATCAGGTACTGGAAGCTATGGGGTCTGTAATGACAAATAAATATGCAGAAGGCTATCCTGGTCACCGCTATTATGGTGGTTGTGAGGTGGTTGATCAGTCTGAACAGCTGGCTATAGATCGTTTAAAACAACTTTTCAATGCTGAATATGTTAATGTGCAACCACATTCAGGAGCTCAGGCAAATATGGCAGTTTTCATGACTGTTCTAAAGCCCGGGGATACTTTTATGGGGTTAAATCTTGCACACGGAGGTCATCTTTCTCATGGTTCACCTGTCAATTCCTCCGGGATACTTTATAAACCGGTTGCTTATGGTGTCAGGGAAGATACTGGTCTTGTTGATTACGACATGATGGAGGAGACGGCGATCAAAGAAAAGCCAGCCATGATAATAGGAGGAGCTTCTGCCTATTCGAGAGAATGGGATTACAGGAGGATGAGGCAGATAGCTGATATGACAGGAGCTATTCTTGTAATAGATATGGCACACCCCGCAGGAATAATTGGAGCCGGCTTGCTTGATAATCCTCTTAAATATGCACACATTGTTACTTCAACAACACATAAGACTCTCCGGGGCCCTCGCGGCGGTATTATACTGATGGGAAAAGATTTTGTCAATCCATGGGGAATAACTACTTCCAAAGGAGAGGTAAGGATGATGTCATCACTTATTAATTCTGCAGTTTTCCCCGGTATTCAGGGCGGTCCTCTTGAACATGTTATAGCTTCAAAGGCAGTTGCTTTTGGCGAAGCACTGGATCCATCTTTTAAAGAGTATCAGAAACAAGTAAAAAATAATGCTGCTGTTATGGCTCAGTCTTTCATAGACAAAGGGTATAAAGTCATATCCAACGGAACAGATAACCATCTGTTGCTGATAGATCTGAGAACCAAATTTCCGGAGTTGTCAGGCAAGAAAGCTGAAAATGTGCTTGTAAGAGCACATATAACAGTTAATAAAAATATGGTTCCTTTTGATGACAGATCTCCCTTCTTAACTTCAGGCCTCAGGGTGGGTACTCCGGCCATAACCACAAGAGGATTGAAGGAAGATCATATGGGTGTTATTGTTGAAATGATAGATGATGTGTTGAAGAACACAGATGATGATACGGCTGTTGAAAGAGTGGCAGATGAGGTTGAAAGGATGATGAAGCCTTTCCCTCTCTTCGCTTATTGACTCTGTTAATAGAAAAAAATAACCCGGATTAATTTCGGGTTATTTTTTTATTATTTTTACCACTAAGTACCAGAATAAATACCTAATAATGGATAAACTAAAAAAAATATTTATTGTAGATGATGATCCCTTCATTAATATGTTGGTTGTTAAACGCTTTTCATCAGAAGGGTATGTGGTGGAGGCATTTGAATCTGGAGAAGAGTGCCTGAATGCGATAGACAAGGAGCCTGATCTGATAATCCTGGATTATTTTTTTGCAAAAAGTGACAAGAAGTACATGAATGGTATGGAGGTACTGGATAAGATAAAAAAGAAAAAACCTGATATTGCTGTAATAATGCTTTCGGGCCAGAATGACGGAGAGGTAGTTCTTGAACTGGCAAGGAAGGGCATAGATGACTACATTATCAAGGATCATAATCTTATTGACAATCTCCATTTAGCCATAAAGGGATTGTTTGACAGCGTTAACTGATCTTTTTTATTTGAGAACGAAATTATAGGTTATTGTACCTTTTTGTATTTCAGGAGCATCATCTTTAGGGTCGAAACGTGCTTCCAGTGCTGCTTCCCTGGCAACACGGAGAAGGTATTCATCAAGTGTGTTTGAACCCTTAATGCCGGGTACAGCATTAGTGACCCTCCCGCTACGGTCGACACTCACTTCAACAACAACTCTTCCTTCTCCCTGGTAATCATATCTTGGAAGAGGAAGTTTTTGGACCCCACGACCGGCCAGACTATATGATATACCGTCATTTCCGGTACCTCCTCCTTCACCCCGGTTCCGAGAGTCAACAGATCCTGTCAGAGATCCCTGATTACCTTCGCCTCCTGCAACACCCTCACTGGTGGAATTCGTACCGGTATTTTTTGCATTTGCCAAAGCATTGCGTGTCCTGTTTATAATGTCTTCCTGCCTCTTTCTTTCTTCTTCAATTCTGGCCTGCTCGGCAGCTATCCTTTGCCTTTCTATTTCTTCCTGTTCTTTTCTGATCCTTTCAGCTTCCAGCTCTTCCCTTCTTCTTTTCTCAGCCTCAAGTCTTTCAAGTCGTTTTTTCTCAGCATCGGGGTCTACTTTTTTTACCTCAGGTGCTTCTTCATTATTCTGTGTGAGAAGAGGTTCTTCTTCTGTTATAGCCACATCGTCAGCTGCCTGTGGAGGTGGTGATGCTGGTGGCGGAGCAGCTTCTTCCATCGAAGACGAAGGAGAGGGTTCAATGAAACCCATCCCGGTCATATCTGTACCGAAATTAACTATTATCCCTTCTTCTTCCGGAGGTATAGGAGGAATTGATAAGCCTGCAATAAGTAATATAATAATAGCACCTGAATGAATTATTACAGTACCAACAAATCCCTTTTTTCTCTCAGAAGGAAATTTGCGCAGATCATTATTTTGGAGTAGTTGCAATTATTAGTTTATAATTATTTGACTGAGCAATATTTAATACATTAACTACAGTTTCAAAGGGAACATTTTTATCAGCATGCAATGATATATATGTTTCAGGAGACTCTCCCAGTTTCTCTCTGAGAACACTTTCCAGTTCTTGTAGTGTGACGGGCTGTTGTTCAACATAATATCTTTGATCGGCTGTTATTGAGACAGTAGTCTGTGGTTTAGCTGATGTTTGGGTCGAACCCTTGGGAAGCAAAAGCTTAAGAGCTGTTGGATGTACCAGTGTAGAGGTAAGCATGAAAAATATCAGCAATTGGAAGATAACATCAGTCATTCCAACTGAACTGAAACTGATATTTATTTTATGTCGATGTGAGATAGCCATGACAGATTACTTATTTTACGGGTTCATTCAGGATGTCCATGAATTCTGTATTGGTAGCTTCCAGGTTAAAGATTATTTTTTCAACCTTTACTACAAGTGTATTATAGGCAAAATATCCTAGTATTCCTATTGTCAGGCCAGCTACGGTAGTGATGAGTGCTGTATAAATTCCATCAGAAAGAAGAGATACTTCAATATTATTTCCAGCTTGTGACATAGCATAGAAAGACCTAACCATACCGATCACTGTTCCCAGAAAACCCAGCATAGGGGCTACTCCGACTATTGTGGCAAGAGTGGGAAAACTCTTTTCAAGCTTTGAAATCTCAAGTTTTCCGACATTCTCAATGGCAGTGCTTATGTCATTCAGGGGTCTGCCCAGACGGCTTATTCCTTTTTCTATCATTCTGGCTGACAGACTGTCTGTAGACTTACAGAGGGCCATTGCCGACTCTATTTTTCCGTCATGTATATAGTCTTTGATCCTGTTCATAAAATTTTGATCTTCACGGGAGGCTTTTCTGATAACATAATACCTTTCTATGAAAATATAGGCTGCCACAAAAGAAAGCAGTATTATAGGAACCATAAGCCAGCCTCCCTTTATAGCCATATCGAACAATGTCATCTTCACCTGGCTTGTTTCTTCAACGGGTAGAGCTCCTCCCTGCATAATAAACTGTATATATCCCATTTTTTGTTTCTGTTTATATTTTTAAGATATCTGTGTATTTATTTTTAATATTCACCTGCGAATATATGAAAAAACGTATTTATAGTTCATTCTATTATATCCGGTTAATAACAATACATTTCTATTTATTAACCATTTATATCTAACTAAAATGAAATCAGTAGTTTATTCCAGCATAACTACCGGTTCTTCCTCTCTTTTCATTTCAGAATCTTTGTTTTTTCTGAAGAGATCAGATAGTTTATCGAAATCCTGTTTATAGAATAATCCGAATCCCTGTGTATAAGGTGCCTGTTTTCCTGTATATGGATTGTTGAATCTGTTGAATACCTTGAAGCGTATCTTATCTGTAATCTTATATTCAATGTCGAAGTCTCCTGTGAGTTGATTGCTGGTTCCTGCTGTGCCACCTGTTCCCCTGACATCAAAATTACCGTTGATTGTGACCTTGTCGTTCAGAAGCTGTGTAGAAAGGGCAAGCTGAACTTCGTTGGCATTTATATCTTTGTACCCGGGCCGGTAAACAAATCCAATGTCGAAATCATTACTGATTTGTGATAGCCAGTTGCTTAACTGATTGGAAACCATTTCAGTAGTCGTTACAGCCATTGCTGATGTACCTGTTGTGGTAGTTGTTGTAAGTGTTGAGCCGTATGAAGGATCAGCATAAAAGCTATTCATGACCAGAAGGTATAGAAACTGTCTGCTTAGTTCTTCTTCTGTTGTAATAACATTATTGAGATATGTACGTGTTGCTTCATCCGCTGTAGGAAGGACTATGTCCAGACTGATAACCGGGTTGAAAAGTTTGCCTGACAAATTGATCTGGCACTCAACAGGGATCCTTTCATTAAATCTGTCGTCCTGGAGTATCTCAAAAAGAGATGCCCTTAATTTATAGATAGCTTTCATATCAATCTCTGCATCATCTATGTTGCCATTAAAAACAATACGCCCTCCGTTTTCAACAATAAAAGGCTTGTTCAGGATATTACCCAGAGTGAATAAATAATCTCCGGCTTCAATAAGATAATCCCCAGATATCCTGAAATCTCCCTTTGAATCGTAGTTAATATTTAGTCTGCCTGTTCCGTACCCTTTCATAATATCGCCTACTTTCGAATCAAATATCAGCTGAATTTCTGCATCAGGTGTAACCTCGAGGTCGAAATTCAGATCTATGCCAGTCCTCCTGGTTTGAACAGGGTTAACCATGCCTCCGGCCTGTCTGGTCACTGTCAGGGTTGTATCATTTTTAATAAAAGTTATGAAGGAATAATCTGATACAGTCTCACTTGAATTAAGGGGAATATTTATTTTGGTATCTTTCCCAGTTCTTGCCGAGATATCAAATGATAAAATGCCTTCTTTACTTTTGATCGTTGTAACACCGGAGGCAAAAGCACTTCCGTAAAAAACTTCATTATCTTTGTACTTGGTGTTAAGGACCATACATTCATTCATGTTAATGAGCAGATCAGTACCGTAATCTTTGAAATTATTATGTAATACCGATCCGTTGAGAATAGCCGTATTTCCCTGTGCATCATACAGTGTTATGTTGTTGAAAGAGATCACATTATTATCAAATCTTATGGAGTCGGTGAAGCTGTATTTTGTCTGCAGATAATCTATCTGCATTGATGTGTTTTCGGCAAGAATAGCGCCTTTTAGTTGTAATTTACCTGGAGAGCTGTTGAAATTCAGTGTGCCTGATGCTTTTCCGTTTATATCTGAGGCAAAAACTTTGAGTAGGGGGTTTAATGCATCAACAGGCAGTTGGTCTGTGTTTATGATGAGATTCATTTCTTTGTATTCAGGATCATAAGTCCCGTCAACCTCAAGCATCTTTTGTCCATTAAGATTGTTCGAAACATGAATATCTGCAACCTTGCTGGCATTATTCCATACTGAAGAAGCTTCAATATCTCCAAATGCGCTCTGTAAGAGATAAAAATCTTCTATCTTCAGATTACTTTCAAGAAGAGCGTTATTGTATACATCGGTAACAAAGATATTCCCGTTTATTTTTCCTCTAAGGTTAAGTGATAAATTATCGGGATCATCTTTTTTATTAGTGAAATAATTAAGAGGGGTGAGGTCGATACCTTTGAATTCAAGATGCAGAGTGTCTGCAGGATTCTCTGTCAGTGATCCGTTCACTCTGTAGAAATTTTCATTATTACTGATATACAGATTCCCTACTTTAATTGAACTGGTGTCTATATTAATCGTAGAATTATCAATTTTCCAATGATTATTACGGCTGAAAATACTCGTTGAGTCAATGTTGATTTTCATTACCGCATTCTCTTTTCCGGAAGTTTCATTAATATAAGTACCCCGGGCAATTATTTTACCGTTATTAAGTATGTCTTCCTGATTATCCCAGGCAATAGAGAGAATAAAATTATCCGGTACAGTACTCAGATTTACTGACAAACCTTTTAATTCAGACTGTCCGAGGGGTGAAAATGATTTACTGTTAACTTCCACAAGCATTACCGGAGGTGTGTAGCGGGCCTTCATGGTCAGGTCCTGGAATAGATTACTGTTAAGCCCCAATGCTTTTACATCAGCATTTATTGTCATTATACTGTCAGGTGCTATATAACCACTTATAGTACTGTTGGCAGATAGAGTGAAACCGGTATTAAAAAAATCATTGATTTTGTCAGTATTCTTGAATAGTATGTCGAAATTGAATCTGTTATCGGCTGTATTTTTATATCCGGGTAGTTCAGGAAAACGGGCGGGCATCAAAACGGAAAGTACTGATTTAAATGAGCTTACAAGTCCGGTGAAATTATATTGACCTTGTAGATTGGCATCAACATAGTCTGTTTTCAGACTTATAGCAGGAATTTTGTTTTCAGTAAAGGTTCTTAATGAAAAATCATAGAATTCAAGGTTATTACCTCGCCATCCGATATTGGAATTGAGTAGTTTAATTTCCCCGTCAAGATTATCTATATTATTTCCCCTGAAATTTGCTGTTAAAAGCATTGAAACAGATGCTGAACTGTCATCAACTAAATTAAGTCTGAAAAGATCAGCCTGGGCAAGGTTAAGGGTGAAATTGAATTCCGGCAGTTCATCCCTGAAATTAAACATTCCCAGAAGATCCATTTTTATGTTTTCTTCAGAGATATTAACACTGCCATCCCATGTTTTTTCGCTGAGTATTCCGTTAAGGGAAATGTTTCTGTATTTGTATCCGTTCATTTCCACACTGTCAATCAGACCTGTAATGTCTCCTGAGAATTTTTTGAATGAAGATGCTGTTATGTCTATATTTGCCGACATACTTAGTTTCCCCAGCAGCTCTTCCTGGTCAGTAAGACGCCCCAGCGCAATATTATTTCCTCTTACCATTCCCTTTAGCTTGTAGCTGTTCTGATTTTCAGGCCTGAATGAGACATCGGTGTTAATATTTCCGGTGGTTTCCGATGTAATTTTTCCATAGGTAACAAAATCAGTTGTAAACCCTGTAAAACTACCGTTAAAAGAAAAGCTTCCCAGTGTTTTGAAAACTTCAGGCAAAACAATTTTTTCTTTTTTGGAAATATCTATATCACTAATATCGTTTGTGTTCAGATTAAAATCATTAACTCCTATATACATGAAGGTGTTATCGATATCGGGAAGGCCTGACAGATCAAAATCACAATCCAGTTTTGTATCTGTTTTATAGGTCATTTCAATATTTCTCCCTCTTAGCTCAGCAACCGGACCAAGTATTTTACCTGAAATATTCACTGATTCATTTATTCCTGAGAGAGCCGGGATGAAAAACTGAAGATCTGTACTGCTTATTAATGAATTAGCAAGTACCAGATCAAGTCGGACTTTGTTTATAAAATCATTAAAAGTACCTGTTGAGCCGGGAAGGAGACCAAAATGTTCAATATCAAGAAAACTTGATTCAGAGTAAATCTTTGCATCAGAGAATATTATATCTCTATTGTTGATATGAATATCACTTGACATCTTTTTTACATTGAATCCTGTGGATTCCCTGAACATCAGATTATACACACTGAAAGACAAAGTATCTCTTTTCAGGACGAAGTCCTCCATTATACCGTTTATTCCGCTTAGATGAAGATCGTTAAAATCAATAGGTATATCAGCTTCTTTTGCATTTTTGTTTATTAGGGAAAATCTTCCTTTGTTGATGTCTACGTGATTAATCCTGACAGAGATGTCTTTTTTTACAGTGTCTTCAGGATTTCTTAAAAAATCGAGATACCATTTGAGATTATTTACACCTGTGGAATCAGTAATAAATGCTACCACCGGATCTGTCACTACAGCTCTGCCTATAACGAAGGAATTGTTTTTCAGATCGGCTCTCCTAATTCCGATAGTTGTTTGTTCAACATAAAGAAGCGTATCATTATTTTTGTCTTTTAACAGCAGATCTTCTAGCCTGAGTCTGTTAAAATATGAGAATTCCACTCTTCCAACAGATATTGAAGATTTTATTGACTCCGATATTTTTTCGCTTAAGTGGTTCAGGACATAGGTTTGTACTGCTGGCAGGCTCAGCAATGCTCCAAGGACAAAAGGGATCAGGATCAGGCACCCGACAGTAACAGAGATAATCCTAATAGATTTTTTGACCTTTTTGTCCATAAAGTACTATAATAACAGAAATATTACCCCCAACCTTGTATAATAATGCGTGTAAAGATAATAAATAGACAGTTTTTTTATGCTATCTTTCAACTATACCGGGATCAAATGATGTGCCGTTTTATATTTTCTCAGATATTATTTTCGAAATAATTATCATCGTTAACAGACTTGCCTTGTATTTTCATCAGACAAGAGAGTTGCAGGGATATAAAATATGGCGATATTTGCTTTTTAAGATATTATTCATGGCGATTACAATTTTAGCAATAGAGTCATCATGTGATGATACTTCAGCTGCAGTGATAAGAGACGGATTTGTACTCTCCAATCTTATTGCAGGGCAGGATATTCACCGTTCTTACGGTGGAGTGGTTCCTGAGCTTGCTTCCCGCGCCCATCAGGCTAATATAGTACCTGTGACAGATCAGGCTTTAACCAGGGCCGGAGTGAAGAAGAATGATATACAGGCTGTTGCTTTCACCAGAGGACCAGGTTTACTCGGATCTTTACTTGTGGGAACATCTTTTGCAAAAGGATTTGCTTTGTCGCTTGGGATTCCTCTGATAGAGGTTAATCATCTTCATGCTCATATACTTGTTCATTTCATAAAGGGAAAAGATAACACAAATATCCCCCGTTTCCCTTTCTTATGCCTTCTTGTGTCAGGTGGTCATACAAAGATCGTACTGATGAATGATTATCTGGAGATGCAGGTCCTTGGCACTACTATTGATGATGCGGCAGGAGAGGCTTTCGATAAATGTGGAAAACTTATGGGTTTTGACTATCCTGCAGGACCCCTTATTGATAAGATGGCATCAGGAGCTGACAAACATGCTTTCAACTTTTCGAAACCTATTGTCAAGGGACTGGATTTTAGCTTTAGTGGACTGAAAACCAGTTTTTTGTATTTTCTGAGAGACAAATTAAAGGAGGATCCGGATTTTATTGAAAATAACAAACCAGACCTTTGTGCTTCACTTCAGAATACCATTGTTTCTGTTTTAGTGTCAAAGCTGGTTAAAGCTTCATCTGTGACAGGAATAAAGGAGATTGGAATAGCGGGTGGTGTCTCCGCTAATTCAGAGCTGAAAAGAGCTGTCAGGGCAGAAGCAGAAAAGAGGAAATGGAACCTTTTTGTACCTGAACCTGGATTTTCAACAGATAATGCAGCAATGATTGGAATTGCCGGCTATTATAAATATCTTAGAGGAGAATTTGCCAGTCAGGATATATATCCTCTTGCAAGATTCTGAAAAACTATTAAGCCTGAAAAATGGAGATCAATAAACTTTCTGTCCTTGTAATCGGAGCAGGTGCTGTAGGTGGTATAACAGCTGCTCTCCTGAAGAAAGATGGTTATGATGTTGAAATAGTAAGCAAACATCCTGATTATGCTTTATTAATTAAGGAAAAAGGTTTGTCCGTTAGCGGAGCCAGCGGCAATTTAAAGGTTAAGATGCCGGCCTATGCCTCAATAAGCGAGGTTAAAAAGAAAAAGGATCTGATATTGCTTGCCACCAAAGCTACAGATATGATTGAAGCGGCTGAGGAAATAAAAGATTTACTAAAGGAAAATGGTAGCGTTATTTCAATGCAAAACGGTATTTGCGTGGATGATCTGGCAACTGTTCTGGGGATGAGCAGGGTGATAGGATGCATAACCGGATGGGGAGCAACGATGGATTCACAGGGTGAACTGACAATGACATCTTCAGGAGATTTTATTATAGGATATCCTGTAAGACAACCGGATGACTACCTTAAATCAATCGGACATGTGCTTTCTTCTGTTGTCCCTGTCAAATTAACAGATAATCTGATGGGCCATCTGTATGCAAAGCTCATAATTAATTCATGCATTACATCTTTAGGAGCTATCTGTGGTCTATATCTCGGAGAGATGCTTGCGAAGAAAAAAGTTCGTAAAATATTCATTGAAATAATCAGAGAAGCAGTACTGGTAGCTGATAAAATGGATATAAGACTTGAGATTTTCGGCGATAAACTGGATTTTAATAAATTTATAAGAGGCAAAAATATTATTGCAGAGCTTCGCCGTCATATTTTTATAATGATAATCGGATTCAGATACCGTAAATTGAAATCCTCCAGTCTCCAGTCACTGGAAAGGAGAAAACCTACTGAAGTTGATTATCTTAACGGTTACGTTGTCAGAAACGGAGAAAAACTGAAATTAGATGTTCCTATTAACAAAGCCATCGTGAGAATAATTCATGAAATTGAACAGGGG
>DAINPM010000069.1:0-12624 GCA_036743455.1 Bacteroidales bacterium
TAGCTTTAAATTATCAGATCAGAAACATAATTTATATAGTTCCCTATGCTGTTATTCCTGTTATAATAAGGACATTTTATGATTCGCGTCTTGCACTGTTTACTTTGTTGATGACTCTTCTCCTTGCAGGTTTTCTGGTTGAGGATCCTTTTCGCTTCGTAATCTTGAATTTCTTTACAGGGATGGTTGCTATTTACACGCTTACTAATAATTTCCGGAAAAGCAGATTATTTTTTACATCACTGATGGTAATAGTCAGTTACTATATTTTATGTCTTGGATTGACTATAATGGACAATGGCAGTCTGAAAGATCTAGTTTTATCTGATTTTATCCTATTTACTATTAACGGATTCCTTGTTTTAATAACCTTCCCTCTTATAATCTTTTTTGAACAAAAATTCCTTTTGATATCAGATACCACTCTTTTAATGCTGGCGGATCCCAATCAGCCTCTTTTAAGGAAACTGGCTACTGAAGCTCCCGGTTCATACCAGCACTCTCTTCAGGTAGCCAATCTGGCTGAAGAAGCTGCCCGGGCCATTGGCGCCAACATGCATCTTGTACGGACCGGAGCTCTTTATCATGATATAGGGAAAATAGCTGATTCGGCATTTTTTATTGAGAATCAAAGGGAAGGAGCCAGTCCTCATGATAATCTTGACCCAAAGGAAAGTGCCCGTGTGATCATTAATCATGTAAAACATGGCGTTGTGCTCGCGAAAAACTATAAAATCCCTGTACAGGTAATTGATTTTATTAGGACTCATCATGGTACTACTGTAGCTTATTACTTTTACAAGAAGTATGTTGATTTGCATCCCGAAGAAAAAAATAACCAGAAGGCTTTTACATATCCGGGTCCAAAACCTTTTTCAAAAGAGACAGCAGTTGTGATGATGGCTGATGCTGTTGAGGCCTCATCCAGAACACTGGACAAATATACTGAGGAAGGTATCAGTGAAGTAGTGGAGAGGGTTATGTATCTTCAGGAACAGGATGGACAATATTCTGATGCTCCGCTTACATACAAGGATATTTCGGATATAAAATCTGTTTTTAAGAGAAGGCTTTCCAATATCTACCATGTGAGAATAGCCTATCCCGACAGATTCTAAGAAGTGTCAGCGCATATCGATAACCTCGACTCCTTTGTATTTTGATGCTGTAAAACTGAACATATCCGGCTCAGGCGTTTTTCCCAGATCATAATCCTTAACAGACAGCGTTAAGGTAATACCGTCTCTTCTCTTATATTCGGCACTAAGGAGTTTTAATGAAGGTTTTTCTATGTTAAGTCTCACTCTGATCAGTTCCTCTTTGGTGTCTTCAGGATATAGATCGATCAGCCATGAATTGGTGTTTTCCTGCAATAACCTGCATTTATATCCGCTCTTATACATGCTGAAAATTGATGAAGGACGGCTCTGAAAAGAATCATCTTCCTTGTCAGGTTCTGTAATAGTCACTTCCCTTTCGGCCGGCAGATAACTCCACGATGTTTTTCCATTGTACCATATAATATTATCCGGTAAATCAAGCCTATAACTGTCTTTACTCAGAATAACCGAGCCTGCAATAGTATCACGGTAATTCTCCATCTGGTCGTCAGTTATTAACAGAAAGTCAATTGATACGGAAGGTGCTGATATTGCTGCCGAGGAGAATTTGTCCAGAATACTTACTGCTTCCTGATCACTTTGACTCTTCAGTGTTATGAAAGGGATCAGTATATAAAATAAAATGATAAAAATCTTTCTCATGATAATCTCTTTATTCAAGATTATTCAAAATCTGTTCCAAAACGTACATATCGGGACATAAAACATCTCTGGCTTTGCTTCCTTCAAAGGGACCGACAATTCCTGCGGCTTCGAGCTGGTCAATGATCCTGCCGGCCCTGTTGTAACCAATTGACAGCTTCCTTTGTATGAGAGAAGTTGATCCCTGTTGATGCTGGACAACCAGTCTGGCTGCTTCATCGAACATAGGATCTCTTTTTTTCAGATCAACATCAAGGATACCTGATTCTTTATCATCAATATATTCCGGCAGATGCATTGCATCGGGATAACCCTGCTGTGAACCGATATATTCAGTCAGCTCTTCAATTTCCGGAGTATCGATAAAAGCGCATTGAACCCTTACAGGTTCACTCCCTGATGATACCAGCATGTCGCCACGGCCTACCAGCCTGTCAGCGCCTGTTGAATCAAGTATAGTTCGGGAATCGATTGAAGAGAAAACACGAAAAGCAATACGTGTCGGGAAATTGGCTTTTATAAAACCGGTGATGATGTTGGCTGACGGTCTCTGTGTCGATATAATAAGATGAATACCTATCGCTCTTGCCAACTGTGCAAGTCTTCCTATAGGCCCTTCTATTTCCCTCCCCGCAGTCATTATCAGATCAGCAAACTCATCAATAATAAGGACTATATAGGGAAGATATTTATGGCCTTTCTCAGGATTCAGTTTTCTTGATATGAATTTTTCGTTATACTCTTTGATGTTTCTTGACTGAGCTCCTTTTAAAAGCTCAAGCCTGTTATCCATCTCAATACAGAGGGAGTTGAGTGTGTTAATTACCTTTTGGGTATCTGTTATTATAGCATCTTCTTCTCCTGGAAGCTTGGCAAGAAAATGACGCTCAATCTTTGAATATAAAGGTAACTCTACTCTCTTGGGATCAATCAGGACAAATTTCACCTCAGCAGGGTGTTTTTTATAGAGGATAGAGGTTATTATAGCATTTATCCCCACCGATTTACCCTGTCCTGTCGCTCCGGCAACAAGCAGATGAGGCATCCTGGTAAGGTCAACAATGTACGGATCGTTCGTTATGGTACGACCCAGGGCCAGAGCAATATCAAATCTTGATTCCTGAAAGGCTTTTGAAGTGATAAGAGACCTCATGGAAACCATCTCGGGGTTTTTGTTAGGCACCTCAATGCCTACAGTGCCTCTGCCGGGAATGGGGGCTATTATTCTTATACCCAAAGCCGAAAGATTCAGGGCAATATCATCCTCAAGCGATTTGATACGTGCCAGCCTGACACCTCTCTCAGGGACAATTTCATAAAGTGTCACAGTAGGACCTATTGTTGCAGAAATCTTCCGGATACTGATCTTATGGTCACCAAGTGTTTTGATGATATTTTCTTTATTATCAAACACTTCTTTATTATCAAAAGCACTTTCTGATTTATGTTCCTTCAGTATCGATATGGGAGGGAATTTATATCTGGAAAGATCCAGCCGAGGATCATAATTATCCATTATCTGTTCCACTTCCTCTTCTGACAGAATATCTTTAGCCTCAGGTTTTGTAATGTTAATATCAACATCCTGATGACGTTTATTATCTGTCTTATCTTTTTCCAGATCATGTATAAGTGATCCGCTCAGGGGTGGGAGTCTGTCATATACCCTTTCTTCATCAGTAGTGACAGTTCTGTTTTTAACGTGAAATGATACCTGGCTTTCATCATCAGTCTCTTCCTTTTCATCTGTTCCCGGATGAAGGAGTGTACTTGATACTCCGGATACTTCTTCTCCGGTATCAGAGGGATCATCATTGCCTCTCCCTGAGAAAGACGGTATATACGGTACTTTGATCTTAAAGACAGAAGGAGGCACTCTTAAAGCAAATACCAGATATGTGAGAGTGATGAGACCGATAAGAATACCCGTCCCGATTTTCCCCATAAAGGCATTAAGCCATCTTGTTATTACGAAACCCTGTGCTCCTCCGGGCCCCCCGAACAGGTAACCGTCTGATTGACCAAATAAATAACTGAGAATAAGAGAAAGAATAATTGCAGCAAAAGTAAACCTGGATATGAGATTCCATAACCTGATCCCTGGAAATTTTAACAAATAAAGGCCTATTGATGCTATTATGGCAGGTATGAAGAAAGCTCCGAAACCGAATCCGTAACCAATTATCATCTTGGCCAGGAAATGCCCGCTTTTACCTGACCAGTTCCTCACTTCTACCTCGGGTCCGGATATTATATCAGCATTCTGAAGACTGAGATCAGTCTTCCACCAGAAAAGGTAGGAGATACAGGCAATAAGCAAATACAAAGCAAATCCTGTTATAAGAATGCCAAATACGAACTTAATCTTTTCATTACCGGCAGATGACTTTGACCTGGATGAATTTTTACTCTTCCTGCCGCTTTTTATTTTATTATCTTCTTTTTCTTTACTCATTACAGTTAGAAAAATGCAAGGCAAAGTTAATAAAATTGACCTGCACAATGCAGGAGAAAATTGTTTTTATAAACAATTACAATTATAGACATTCAGCCGAAACAAGAAGACAGAAGTATGGGTATTGATCTTTCAATTGCCCGTTCAAAGAGTCGAGATTTTGTAAATAAATCTGTTTATCTCTTCACGGGATACCCTGATATATTTCTCTCTTCTCTCGAATGTTTTATCTTCAACCTCTTTTTTATAGACAGTCTCAGCATCAAAATGTAATTCAGCAGGACCCAGAAGAAAAAAGAAATCCATCAGAACACCGTCTATTTCATGAAAAGGGGTTCCTACATTCGGGTTCTTGACATTTATTTCATCAGTATACCATATATTGTAAATCTTTTCCCTGTCTGCAGGGAAGGTTATTTCAGCATTTCTGCAATTATAACCGCAAATAACTTCAGTCCTGCCTGTCTTTTTTATTTCAATGTCACGCATTGCATCAAAACCCGGATGTAATTCTCCCGGATCTGCAGCATAATAGTATCTCCATGTGAGCAGACTTATATAGGTATCATATATCTGATCTTTGGGATTGGACAGGTTCAGAATCCCTGAATTACCGAAGGGGGCAGATATATCAAACAAGATCTTGTCATCCTTGAATGAAACTATCAGGTTTTTTGGCATAATTTCTCTGGGCAGAAGGCCTGATTTGCCGGCATAACTGATACTATAATGGATCTCTCCTTCATCAATATATTTCCCCCCTTTATGTTTGCAGGAATAACCTGTAACTCCAATAATGAAGGCGAAAAAAAATACAGATCTCAATCTCACTAAATACTGTTTTATGAATTACGTAAATGTAATATTTTTTTTTATTCCATTCCTTCAGTATTTTCATGGGCTATAAATAAGAATTGTTACCTGTATGATATCTGTTTTCATGTAAGACAGAGGATCAAATTTTTATTAAATTTGCAGTTTTATCAGCTTTCGGGTAATCCCGGGAAATAAATTTTTTTACTATGAGTATCAATCTTAAAAACAGGCATTTTCTTAAACTACTTGATTTTTCTCCTGAAGAGTTACTTTATCTTCTGGAATTATCTTCAGAACTCAAAACATCGCGTAAGGAGAATAGAGAAAGGCAATATCTTAAAGGTAAGAACATAGCCTTGATATTTGAAAAAACTTCGACCCGTACCCGTTGTGCTTTTGAAGTTGCAGCTTTTGATCAGGGAGCAAATATTACCTATCTCGGGCCCTCTGGTTCGCAGATAGGGCATAAAGAATCAATGAAAGACACTGCCAGAGTACTTGGCAGGATGTATGATGGAATAGAATACCGGGGCTTTGGTCAGGATATTGTTGAAGAGCTTGCCCGTTATGCAGGTGTACCTGTATGGAATGGCCTCACCAATGAGTTTCACCCCACACAGGTGTTGGCAGATTTTATGACTATCACAGAACATTCGGCAAAGCCTTTGCAGAATGTCACTTTATGTTATCTTGGTGATGCCCGTTATAATATGGGTAATTCTCTTATGGTTGGATCAGCTAAGCTGGGTGTCGATTTCAGGATTGCAGCCCCGAAAGAATTTCAGCCTTCTGAAGATCTGGTCAGGGAATGTAATGACATCGCCCGTTCAACAGGTGCTAAGATACTTGTTACTGACAAGCTTGATGATGCAGTCAAAGGCGCTGATTTTCTCTACACTGATGTGTGGGTTTCAATGGGAGAGCCGGAATCTGTATGGGCTGAGAGGATCAATATGCTGAGACCATATCAGGTGAACAGTTCGGTCATTGTGAAAACAGGCAATCCGGATGTCAGATTTCTGCATTGTCTGCCCGCTTTTCATAACAGGGAAACGAAGGTGGGAGAGGAGGTGTACAGTAAGTATGGACTTGATGGCCTGGAGGTTACAGAAGATGTTTTTGAATCGGAAAACTCCATAGTTTTTGATGAAGCTGAAAACCGTCTTCATACAATCAAAGCAGTTATGGTTGCCACTCTGGGTGAATAACAAATATCTTTTTCCCTTTTTCTGCTTTCTGTGAAATATAAGACCAACGATTGATCTTTATTTTATCAGTTCCCTGACGAAATAAAAAGTCAGAACAAATGATGCTGCAAGCTTAAGTCCGATACCTGTAAGAAAACCAAGCAGACTCCCAAAACCGGCCTTAATGGCATATTTAATGTCATCTTTAAAAATAAGTTCTCCTACAATAGCCCCGATAAGCGGACCTGCTATTATGCCTACAGGTCCCAGGAAAAGACCTATTATCAGGCCGACAGTAGCTCCACGTGTGCCGTACTTAGACCCTCCGAATTTTTTTGTACCCCATATAGGTACAACATAATCAAGTAAGGTGACAATAATAGTCATGACGGCCAGTATAATAAGTATGTTGGCAGAGAAATGTCCGAATCTTGAAAAATGAAGAAGTATCAATCCCAGATAACTGACAGGAGGTCCCGGCAGTACAGGCACCAGACAACCTATTATCCCTGTCAGCATAAGGATAATTCCCAGTATAAGAAGAATATAGTCAGGCATTCAGGTTTTGTATAAAGACAGAAAGATTATTTCTTGCCGAGATCGTCAAATTCAATATTGGTAAACTCTTTTGTATTAAGAACCTCATCACCCGTATTATCTTCAATATCTGAAAAGGAATTTGTCCTCTCTGTCTCATCCCTGCCGTTATCAATATAAGCTACAGCATCTCTTAACCCTTCGGTAAACTTGTCAAAGTCCTCCTTGTAGAGAAAGATCTTGTGTTTTTCATAAAACACTTTTCCTTCCTTGCCCATACGCTTCTTGCTTTCTGTAATAGTAAGATAATAATCTTCCTTCCTGGTAGCTTTTACATCAAAAAAATAAGTCCTTTTTCCGGCACGGACAACCTTTGTGAAAATCTCCTCCTTCTGGTTCTTTTCTCCATTCCCGTTTACATCTTCTTTTATTCCGCTTTCTTCTTCCATTTCTAAGTAAGTTAATGTTAGGGGTTTAATTCATGTTGTCAAATGTAACAAATATTTTTTCAAATCAAAACCGGGCAAAGGAAATGTCCGGGTTTTTTTGTATACTTGTTTTGAAGGTAATGGAAAAAGAGTATTTTTGCCCCTAAAATTCGAGGTTCTTTATATATGATTAGCAGAAGACTATTACGGATAAAAGCACTTATGGCTCTCTATGCTTTTAACCGAAGGCAGGATGATGACCTGCCAAGGGCTGAAAAAGAATTATTATTCAGCATAGAGAAAACATATGATCTTTATTTTTATATTCTGCTCCTTTTGGTAGAATTATCAGATATAGCTGCTGATAGAATTGAGAAGGCTCTTCATAAAAAGATGCCCACATCCGAAGATCTTAATCCAAACAGGCGTTTTGCTGACAATGTCCTGATATCCCAGATAAGAAATAATTCTGAATTAAAGAAATACGTCTCATCCTTTAAACTGTCATGGGTCAATTACAGCCATGTGCCCCGTACTATTTATAATGCACTGGTATCATGGGATCCTTATCAACTTTATATGACATCGCCCGAAAACGATTATTCATCTGATAAAAAAATCATCCTTAAGCTTGTAAATGAATTGTTGCCAGATTCCGAAGACCTTGCAGGCTTTCTTGAAGAACAGAGTATTTACTGGAATGATGATCTTGAATATGTTCTGGTGATGATAGCGAAGACCCTGAAAAAGTTTAAATCAGCTTCAGATGAATCCGTTACACTCATGCCTCTTTATAAAAACCATGAAGATGAAGAGTTCGTGAAACAGCTTTTCAGAAAAGCTGTTCTGCACTCAGGAAAAAACTCGGAACTTATCGAAAATAATACCACTAACTGGGAAATAGAACGAATAGCACTGATGGACATACTCGTCATGCAACTGGCCGTTACGGAAATCATGGAATTTCCTGAAATACCTGTAAAAGTTACACTTAATGAATACATTGAGATAGCAAAGTATTATTGTACAGCAAAAAGCAGTACATTTGTCAACGGAATACTGGATAATATTGTAAAAGAGATACGGGAAAAAGGACTATTTAATAAATTTGGCAGGGGACTTGTTGGAGAGTTTTCAGAAGAAGCATGAAATATAAGCTATTGACAGGTTGGTTTCTGGATACCCTTAGGAAAACACATTATCAAAAACACAAATAGGCATAATGATAAAAAGTATGAGAACAATATTGAACATATCTGTTTTTCCTGTTTTGATATTACTAATTACCATAAGTTGCGGAAAAAATCAGAAAACCAGCAATAATGAAGCCCGGTCATCAGTTACAGATACAGGAAAAGCAGTGATCACTTTCAAAGAATATGAACATAACTTTGGCAGAGTAGAATCAGGAGAAAAAGTAGCCTGTTTCTTTTCATACGAAAATGCAGGAACAGGGAATCTGGTCATTAATTCAGTATCTGCAAGCTGTGGTTGTACCGTGCCAAAGTATAACAAGAGACCTCTTGCCCCCGGAGAGAATGGAACTCTTGAGGTGGTATTCAATACTGCTGGTTATAGCGGACTTCAGACCAAATCAATAACAGTCCATTCCAATGCCGAACAACCAGTTGTGCTGATAAGGATAATGGCTGAAGTGGTAAATGAACTTTAAAAACTTTGTTAAAAGAAAATAATAATCAATTAATAATAATCAATTAATTACACAATGATCAATTTATCTTTTTTGAGTCTGTTGGGACAGCAGACAGCTGCCGGACAAAATAATCCCCTGGTTACCTTTTTACCCCTGATCCTGGTATTTGTTGTATTCTATTTCTTTATGATCAGACCCCAGATGAAGAAACAGAAAGAGATGACAAATTACAGGAACAGCCTTAAAAAAGGAGATAAAGTTATTACAACAGGAGGATTGTATGGCAGGGTTCTTGAAGTAAAAGACAATTATGTGATGATGGATGCAGGAGGAGATGTAAAACTTAAGGTTGATAAGAATGCTCTTCTGAAAGATCCTTCTGCCGATAATTAATAAAAAGGGCTGCCTGAACCATTGATTAAATGTCAAAGAAAGACGGAATACGATCGGACAGATCTTCCAAAAAAGGGACAAATGCTTTCAGAGACAGGATTTTGATATTTGCTGTTTTCCTGTTCCTGTCATTTATTTTCTGGTATCTCAATTCATTGGGCAAAAACCTCGAAACAGATATAAGATATCCTGTTAGGTTTATTAATCCGCCGGGAGATGATGTGCTGGCTGAAGATAAACTCCCTTCAAAGCTGAATCTGTATCTGACCGGACCGGGATATTCAATACTGGATCTGAAAATGTCAGGTAACAGAGCCCCTTTTATTATTGATCTCTCACAGGTCTCTTACCGGCCTGTACAATTTGGTGAACCATCGGATTATTTCATTGTCACTTCTGCATTGGTGGAAGATATTGGCTCTCAGCTTAAGTCTGTGTGTAAGGTGACGGGTGTCAAACCCGATACTTTATTTTTCAGCTTTGAAAAGGAAACAGACTGATTGTTTTATATCCTGAAATCTGAATGTAATTCCTGAATAAACAGGAATTAATATAATAAGTTATGTACGGGTTTAGCTTCGTTGAGCCCTTCGGGGTAAAAAAAGCTATTAATAATTAAACAGACGAATGAAACTGGGAATCACAGGGGGAATAGGAAGCGGTAAGACATCGGTATGCAAAGTGTTCAGTGTGCTGGGTATACCCGTTTTTTTTGCCGATCCTGAAGCACGAAGGATCATGAATAATCATCCTGATGTTATAAAGGGTATTAATGAAATAGCAGGGAAAAATCTTTATCCTGACGGAAATCTTGATTCAGCCGGACTGGCATCTCTTATTTTTAATGATGAAAAACGTCTGAAAGAAGTTAATTCCCTTGTTCATCCCCTGGTTTTCAGATATTTCAGGGAATGGGCCGACAGACAAAGTTCTCCTTATGTGATCATGGAGGCAGCCATATTATTTGAAAGCGGAGCATCAGAGCTGGTTGACAGGGTTGCAACTGTTGTGGCTCCTATTGAAGAACGCATTAAACGAGTTACTATGCGAAATAAACTCACACGTGAGCAGGTCAATGAAAGGATCAGATCGCAAATGGATGACGAGACAAGAATAAAAATGTCGGATTATGTTATACATAATTCAGAAAATGACATGATTATACCGGTGATCCTCAGAATACATGATGATATTTTAAACCATCTGAATGCCTGATGATATATGGGAAAGTTTGGTAAATGGATAGGAGGTGGCCTGGGATGGGTAATGGGAGGTCCTATTGGTGGCCTGCTTGGATTTCTTGTGGGTTCACTTGTTGATAATACCACTGTCTCTGTCGGATCTCTTTCTGAAGGAGTAAGAAGAACTACTCCCGGTGCCTTCGGAGTTAGCCTGCTGGTATTGATGGCAGCTGTTATGAAGGCAGACGGCAAAGTCGTCAAATCAGAACTTGATTATGTAAAAGACTTTCTGATTCGCCAGTTTGGGAAGGATACAGCTGCAGAAGCTACAATAATGCTAAGGGATATTCTGAAACAGGAGATACCTCTCCGGGATGTTTGCATGCAAATTGCCGGTAACATGGACTATTCATCCCGTCTCCAGCTTATGCACCTGCTGTTTGGTGTCTCTGTGGCCGACGGAGGTGTGACACCTCAGGAGGAATCTGTTATTGAAAAAATCTCCTCTTTCCTCGGTATATCTTCTTCCGACTTCCTTTCAATAAAAAATATGTTTATCCCCGATACTGATGCCCTGTATAAAATTCTTGAAATAGACTCTTCCGCTTCTGATGAAGAGGTCAAGAAAGCATACAGAAGGATGGCCATGAAATATCATCCCGACAAGGTCAGTCATCTGGGCGATGATATAAAGAAAAGTGCCGGGCAGAAATTCAGAAAAGTGAATGAGGCTTACCAGAAAATCAAGAAGGAAAGAAATCTGGCCTGATTTGTAATAAAAAGCTATAAAACAAATCTTAAAATTCCAATACATCATTTAAATTTGCATCTAAAAGGAAAAATATGGTATTAAAGGATATATTGTCTATTTCCGGAGAATCCGGACTGTTCAGGTTCGTGGCACAAGGTAAAAATGCAATTATTGTGGAACATCTTGAAACAAAAAAGAGAAGCACTGCATTTGCTTCTGCTAAAGTAAGTTCCCTCGATGAAATATCAGTGTTTACTGAAAAAGAAGATCTTGCCCTGAGCAAGATATTTGATGTTATTTACGAAAAAGAGAACGGAAGTAAAACAATCGATTATAAATCCGATCCTGAGAAACTTAAAACATGGTTTTCCGGAATTGTTCCTGATTACGACAAAGAAAGAGTCTATGTAAGCGATATCAGGAAAATCGCTAACTGGTATAATATTTTGCAATCACTTGATTTGCTTGTAAAAGAGACGCCGGAAGAAGAGCAGACTGTAGAAGATGATGATGCAGAACAAACAAATAAATCATCCGGAGAAACTGCGACAGTTGAGAAAAGAGAGGCTTCATCGGAGAAAAAAACTGAAGTTGAAAAAGACGGATCTGCTTCTGCTACGGGAAAGACTAAAAAATAAAATGAAAACTTTATTCCTCAGGTAATGAATTTTGGCGGTGCCGAAGTCCTTTATGATTATGAATCTTCCGGAATAATAATTCTCCCTGTACCTTACGATGCAACAAGTACATGGATGAAAGGTTCCGATAAGGGTCCGGAAGCCATTATGGCAGCATCTGTTAACCTGGAATTTTATAATATAGAAACTAAAACAGAAGTGCACAGGAAGGGTATTTATACTGCTGAACCTGTCATTACAGGCGATTCTCCTGAGGAACTGGCCATTGCTGTGCGAAACAGGGTGAGCGATATTCTTGGAGATAATAAGTTTCCTGTAATAGTGGGGGGCAACCATACTGTCAGCATAGGATCAGTAAGAGCATTCTCTGAAAAATTCAATGACCTGTGTGTTCTTCAGCTTGACGCTCATGCTGATATGCGACAGCAATATGAAGGTTCATCACTCAATCATGCCTGCGTGATGTCCAGAATAGTGGAGATGGTACCGGCAGTACAGGTAGGGATCAGAAGCGTGGCTGCTGAAGAATTACCCTTTATCAGGCAGGACAGGATCTTTTATGCTCACGAACTTTATCATGACAGTACCTTATATAATGACGCAAGCGACTTGCCCAATAGCAATGTGTACGTTACTATTGATCTGGATGTGCTGGACCCTTCAATTATGCCTTCAACAGGGACACCGGAACCGGGAGGCCTCGATTATTACAGAATGATGCATTTCCTGAGAGATGTTACAAGAAAAAGAAATGTAGTGGGTTTTGACATTGTCGAACTGTGCCCTTCTCCGGTAAATAAAGCTCCTGATTTCACTGCTGC
>DAINPM010000070.1:0-12398 GCA_036743455.1 Bacteroidales bacterium
TAACTATTCTTAACCTTAGGTTAAAAAGGCCAATAAAAATCAAATTATGTTAGTTCGAAAAGTGTTTATTTATGAATTATAAAAGTTGATGAAATGTTTTATCTTGGTATCTGTAATTACGTTAAATATGCATTATATCATAATCCACTATTTATAATCAATAACTAAACCTGAGAATATGAAAAGAAGAAAATTTATCGAGATGTCCTCCTTGGGATCAGCAGCATTTGCCACTAGTCTGTACATACCTACTTCCTTTCAGGAAAGAAAACTTAAAATAGCTCTCATTGGTGCTGGATGGTATGGCATGGTTGACATGACAGCTGCTTTGAAAACCGGGGGAGTTGAAGTTATTGGAATATGCGATGTTGACTCTGACCGTCTTAACAGCAATGCCGATGAAATAGCAAAGCTTCAGGGACCCCGGCCTAAAACATTTAAATATTATAGTGATCTGCTTGATATGAAAGGTCTGGAAGCTGTTTTTATTGCCACTCCTCCGCATTGGCATGCCCTTCAGTTTCTTGCTGCATGTGAACGCGGACTTGATATTTATAGTGAGAAACCTCTTTCTTATGATATCACAGAAGGCCTGGCTTTGGTTAATGCTGCAAAAAAGACTGATAATATCATCCAGATAGGTTTTCAAAGGAGACAAAGCAAGGCTTTTGAAAAATGTAAAGAGCTGATAAATTCAGGAAGAATAGGGAATATCCATCAGATTGTTGCACAAATACATTATGATCCGGGACCACAGGATACAACAATACAGGCCCCGCCTGCTGCTCTCGACTGGGATGAATGGTGCGGACCTGCTCCAAAGCTTGAATACAGACCAAGTATAGGGCATTATAACTGGCGCCTTGAGAAAGAATATGGAAACGGACACCTGGTTGACTGGGGAATACACTATATCGATCTCATACGGAAAGTGATGGAACTAGATATGCCTGAAGAATTTCATTCCTCCGGAGGTCTCTATGTATTAAAAGATCAGATAACAACACCCGACACTCTGGTTGCAAAAATGGCTTTTAAGGATATGCCGGTAATGTGGCAGCACCGTATGTGGGGAAATGGTGACGTTATGAGTGAATTCAAAACCGGAGTATTCTTTTATGGAGACAAAGGCACAATGGTTTGCCAGGATTCTAAACTAGTCATTTTCAATATGGGAAAAGAAGCAAAAAGAGAAGATATACCCTTACCTTCTCCTGCCATGCAGGATGACCATGTGGCTAATTTCCTGAATGCAGTGAGACAAAAAGATAAGAGCCTTATTGAAAGTAATCCAGAAGATGCGTTTAAATCAACTGCCTCTGTCCAACTGGCAATGATATCTTACTATACCGGTTCAACAGTAAAATGGGATCAGCAAAGTAACACAATAACAGGTAATCCGGAAGCATCAAAACTCCTTAAAAGAGAATACAGGGAAAAATACAGGCACCCGTAATCAATAAGAGGATTGAAAAATATTTTATACCTGCTCTAATCACCACATGACTTCATGTGGTGATTACTTTCCGATACAGAAATTACTGAATATACTGTCCAGTATTTCATCTGTAGTTATTTCACCTGTTATCTCACCCAGATAGTGTATAGCCTGACGTATATCCAGTGCTATAAGATCTTCCTGAAGATTATTGTTTAACCCTTCTTCTACACGGGTAAGGCTTTCCATTACTTGAAGTAATGCCTCGTAATGCCTTATATTGGTGATAATTATACTTTCTGTATTAATCTCTGGTCCGGCTACTGATTCAATAAGGACAGTTTTCAGTTTATCCAGCCCTTCCCCTGTTTTTGCAGAAATAAAGATAAGGGAATCCCCTGGAAAAATGTTGATATTTTTCCTTATTTCTTCTATATTATCTTTTGTAGCAATATCTGTTTTGTTAGCCAGGATTATAAGTTTTTTATTAATATTTTCAGGCTGAAGCCGTATGCTTTCAAGAATGTCATTTGCTTTACTGCTGCCTTCATTGATATCAATGACCGGCAGAACAAGAAATGCGTTTCCTATCTTTTCTCTGGTCCGGTTAATTCCCAGGTTCTCAATAATATCATCTGTGACCCTTATTCCTGCTGTATCCACAAAACGGAACTGGATGCCATCTATTATTACCACATCTTCAATAGCGTCTCTCGTAGTACCCGGTATCTCAGAAACAATCGCTTTCTCTTCATTAAGAAGATAGTTAAGAAGAGTTGACTTTCCTGTATTCGGACTACCTGCTATAACTACCGGAATACCATTTTTAACCGCATTACCTAAACTAAAAGAAGATGCAAGGTCATGTGCCATTGACAATACCCTGGTTACTATTTCTGTAAGTTGCTTGCGATCTGCAAATTCTACATCTTCCTCACCAAAATCAAGTTCCAGTTCTATCAGAGAAGTAAAATGAAGTAATTCTTTTCTCAGACTCTTTATCTTATCTGAAAAAGCCCCTTTAAGCTGACTTATTGCTATCCTGTGGGCAGCTTCTGATTCTGATGCAACGAGGTCAGCTACTGCTTCTGCCTGTGAAAGGTCAAGCTTACCATTTAAAAAAGCCCTCTGCGTAAACTCTCCCGGACTGGCAGCTAATGCCCCGTTTTTGATCAGTGCTTCAAGTATCTTCTGCTGAATCCAGGATGAAGCATGACAGGATATCTCACAAGAATCTTCTCCAGTGTAGGAATGAGGCGACCTGAATATACTGAGAAGAACATTATCTATAGTTTTTCCTTCATATCGTATTTCACCATATATAATACGGTAACCCTTTTGCTCAGTAATACGGATTCCGGAGGCGAAAGGGAAAAATATCTTCTCAGTAATAGTCAGACTTTGTGGACCACTTACCCTTATTACTGCAATCGCACCGCCTCCGGATGTGGCCGGAGCACAAACTGTTTCCTCTGCTCTGTACATTGATAAAAGACTGTCAATGGACAAATGTATAAAACAAACAGGAACTTTATAATCAAAAAAATTACAAAGAATTATGATTTTTAAGTATAACAGCTGTCATCTTTCAAGATTTGCAATTGTAAAAAATGAATCATCAATTTCTACATTCTCTTTGAGATTGGTGAATTGGATTTCAGATTTCCGTCCATTCGAATGGTTTATTGCAGCCATATCTTCTATTGTATATTTTCCATTGGACAAAGGATAATAACTTCGGACCTCTATTGTTTTAAATAATTCATCGTCAAAATTGTAGTACTCCATTTTAGTCACCAGATAATTCTCTTTTTTTATATGACTTACTTTTTTGGAAAAACCATATTCATCAGCCACATTATCATTTACCGGGATGCTTTCAATTATCCAATAGTCTGCCGAACCTGAATTTGCTGTATGTTTGTTTGAAAAATCGGACAATGCCGGTGTGCTCATGTCAGCATTTGAGAATTCGGAGCTCATAAAGCTCTTCCCTTTTTCAGAAGATACTATACGGCGTGTTTTTTTCAGGGCGGGAAGATAAATCCACATTTCGTCCGGCTTATCCTTATTATCAATAACAAGCATAGACGTTCCTCTGACATCTGCAGGTTCAAGAAACCGTATCAGACGTTTTTCCAAACCTCCCGGATAACTTTTTGTAGTCATTGCAATCGTCCTGTTTCTTGTAGCACCATTTTTCTCTGTGATCAACAGATTGACATTGGCATTAAGTGACCCCATAAGAGTAAGTTCACGCCCCCTGTCCATAATTTCATCAGCGTCCGGTAACTGAGCCGAAATATGAAAATAAGGCAGAAATAGCATCATGATGATAATCATTCTTTTCATTTTATTGTTTTTTTAGTGTATTCATATCAGCTTTCACAAAACCAGGCCGGAATTTCATAATTATAGCCGGAATCAGAATAATTGCACCTGCAAGGCACGAACCAATGGATATCAGTACCAGATAACCAAAAAACCGGATTGACGAGAATCCCGACAATACCAGTACAGAAAAACCTGTCATAACTGTGAGCGCATTGATTATTATACTTCGCCCTATAGTCCTGAGAGATGTTCTGGTAGATTCTTCATAAGTTAAACCATTCCGGATGTTATTACTGAAGGACCATATATATTGTATTGTAAAATCAACACCAACACCAATCATTATGGAAGAAAGGAGAGCTGTTGCAGCATCCAGGGCTATACCGGTAAAACCCATAAATCCGAAGAGTATAAGTATTGACACTGCGAGGGGAATAGAACCGGTCAAACCACCCCGGAAAGATTTAAATATTAATGACAGAAGAATAAAAACTGTTATCAAAGCAAAACCCAGTGAAAATATCTGCCCTTTTATTATTGACCTGGCAAAATCAGCCATTATCATAGCATATCCTCCTGTTGTAACTTCTGCAGGAATATCTTTTGTTATAGTCTGTATCTTATTGTTAACATTCTTGATAACCACGTTGGAGGGATCAGAGAGCTTTATTAAAACATGAGCCCTGGTGTTTTCAAGATTCAGCATTTGACTAAAATCGTCATAATTACCACTCATATTGTATAGTTCAAACAACTGTGCAATGCTTTCTCTTGTTGATGGAATTTGATCATAACTCTCCTCTTCAGGAAGAAATACTGCCTTGCTCATCTCTCTCACTGCCTGCGAAATGGAAAAAACCTGTCCCACACCATCAGTATGTTCTGTTTCCCGGGTCAGTTCATCTATTCTTCTCATGATAACCGGATCCTTTATATCTCCGGCTATCATAACAGATATTGTCTGAGAACCACCAAATTTTCTGTTGATTATATCTGAAGCTTGCCTGACCGGATTATTTTTCGGGAAATAGTTTTCCTGATTTGTTTCTATCTTAAGTAATGACATGCCTGAGGATAGTACAATTGTAAAAATGACAGAGTATATAATGATGTGTCCCGGATATCTGATAATTAATTCTGCAAGAGGATTAAGAATTTTTTTGAAAACATCATTTCCCAGAAAGGGAGCTTTCAAACCTTCTGTCCGCTTACTTCTTATATAAATAAAGCCAGGGATTAATAGGATACTCATTATAAGAGCTGCCAGTACACCTGCAGCGGCCAGTACACCCATTTGTCTGGCAGGAATTATTGAATGGGTAAGCAAACCAAGAATACCGGCTATCGTTGTTAAACCGCTATATATCAACGGCTTTTTGAGTGACCTGATTATTTCATTGATAATTTCCCTCTTTGGTATATATTTTCCTTTTCTGCATATATCATGAAATTTTGTAACCAGGTAGATACCATAATTGTTACCAACAGCTATAAGCAGAATTGGAACGAGCAATGTAATTATCGATAATTTCCAGCCTATAAGAGGTATCAAACCCATACAAATACCTGTTGACAGAAGGACGACCGAAAAGGGCATAAACACTGATCTCCACTCACCCAGGGTCAGTTTCAGGACAAGTAACATCACGATCAGCGCCAGAGGCACAAGTACTATTGCATCCCTCTTTACATCCTTCATAATATGAAGACGTATATATGGAAGTCCCCCTTTCATTATCCTTGCATTACCTGTATTTGCGGCAACAACAGAATCTACTTTTGCCAGAACAACAGACTCAGATTCAGTATTATTTATTGTTGCCGTGATTGATGCGGATGTCATATCGGAACTAAACACGATATTACGGGCAAAGGGGTTATTCAGTATGTCATTATATAATTCGTTAATTCCGGCAGTATCGCCTTCGGATGGAATGGTTTTTATCAGTGGGTCTACAATCATCATTCCTTCAGAACTTTTAATACTGCTTGTTGTAAAAGGAGATATCCTTCTTGATATACCACTAAGCTTTGATATACCGCGATCAATATTTTTTATCTGTCTCAGGTTTTCTTCTGTCAGTATAGTGCTATCAGTAAATAATAACATAATGATATCCTGAACCCCGAATTCATTTTCAATTTCATCTGTTTTTATTCTTGATTCCATTGAAGATGGAATATAGTTTCTCATTTCAGGATCTGTTTCAGAAGAGGGGATAAGCATAATGAAAACTAATCCTGTAAAAAGGAAAAAGCTTATTATTAGCCACCTGTATTTAATAATGAAATCTGCCATATAACTAGAAATCAACTCTTACAGCCAGTCGCACACAGTTCATGAATTCGTTAACGATATCATAAACAGAACCTTTACGGCCCTTGTAAAACTCTCCGCCGGCACTTAATGTAAGACCATCAGAGGGTTTATATCTTATTTCCGGAATGATCAGAAAATCGCGTGCAGTGAAATTATACAAAGTAAACAGTGAAGGGCTTAGCTTACCATACAGAAGATCAGCTTCAGTTCTGAATCCCACCGAATGGTAATATCTTTCAAGCTGATAATTATATAGTCGGTTAAATGCTCCAACTTGTTGCTTAACATATTGATGCATGTCAAAGTAAGGATCGGCAAGCAGTTCTCCCATCTGTGCAAGATCAAATTCTGTACCGATAAGAGGTTCGGCCATCAGGGGTGTAAAATGAGGCATTGCTTTTCCCGTATACTCAATTATAAACCTCCAGTCTCCGCTTGTCCAATCCAAACCTGCTGCCCATTCTATTTCTTCACAGGGGACATACTCCAAAATATCACATGATTCCTTAGGAAACATCCACGCAGCTTCTCCTCTGAAACCTACCCGGCCTGTAACTGCTTCAAAATCAAATCCTATGTTTGTTATTTTATAAGGTGTCATTGTTATACTAATATCAGGGACTGGAACCGGGTCAGTCATATTTATATCAAAGTGTGTCAGGGCTGCTCCGGGCATAGGATCATATCCGTCAAACCATGAAACACTCATTGCAGCACTTCCTGTATAAAAATCAGCCTTAAGTCCATAGCTGAACATGCTCTTATCAGTAATAATATTTTTTATTTGAGAGATATTGACATAATCAGGCAACTTAACAGGATCAATCAACAGAACAGAAGAGCGGTAAAATGGTACTGCAACCGCTTCAATCTTAACAGATGAAACAGGATACCAACGGGTTGAAATCAAAAGATTACTCATATCCATATCTTCCTGATCCGGAGAACGGGATATAAAATTTTGTGGATTCAGTTTGGAAACAGGATTGGTGAAATTCGCACGGCCCCACTTAATAATTGCCTGACCTGCAGTAATATCCCATTTGCTGCCATTAACCCGCACATAAGCCTCACGTAACATGATCGAATTCACAGGTTCCATAAATTCCTGACCATATCTGAACCTCATATCTGCATAGGCTTTATAATTCACATTATTGCTCTTTTCCAGTTGCAGACTGAAGTCCGAGAAAGCACTTGAAATATATGGTTTATCATCATCTCTGTCTATGTTGTCATACAAACCGGCTCTGATAAAACCATTAATATACAGGTTTTCAGAAGCAACAAATGAATCCTGCGATTTTACAGAAACAGACAAAAACATTGAAACAATAACTGAAATGAACCGATAATTTTTCATTACACAGGTAGTATCTTTTTTGAATTAAACAACAGTCAATGTATTATATCGCTTCAGCTGATTCTCTTTTTTAAAATGACTATTATGTTGTGAAAGGCACCTGTTTAGTGCTATTTAGTGTTATTCAGAATCACCTTGCTTTTTGGTTTATTACAAATAAACTACAAAAAATAAAGTCTATCGTCTTATCCGGCAATCCCGTACTTTTTTATAGTATACTCTTGGTACATGCCGAGCGGCGAGTACTAAAAAGAGAAAGATAATCAGTACTGTAATACTGTTTTACAAAGATGATACGGATCAGTCATTTTTTTATCCCTGTCATTTTTTCTCTGTATTCACTGGGAGTGACACCTGTTATATTTTTAAATATTGAATTGAAAGTAGTTTTTGAATTAAAACCCGAATCGTAAGCAATAGCCAAAATGGTGTATTTATTATTCTGAGGATCTTTAAACCTTGAAATAACCTCAGAAACCCTGTATTCATTAATGAAAGTAAAAAAGTTCCTTTCATGTTTCTCATTTAAAACCTGGGTTATATGGTGCCGGGGTATCTTTGTCAAATCAGCCAGGTCCTGTATGCTTAGATTTCTGTCCAGGTAGGGCTTTTGCGTTTCCATAATATGTATTAAACGGTTAAGGTATGTTTCTGCCTGATCATTTCTCAATCCGCTTCTGGAATATTTCTCATTATCTTTTTTATCTGAATGATCAATAATTATCTGGTCACCAAATATCACCGGTTGTTTAATTCCATAAAAACTGTATACAAATGAAAAGAGGGTAATAAAAAAGAATACTACAAAATATGGATCAAAGGGAATAATATTACCTGTCATATTAAGTCCTCCGAGGATAAAGAGGATAAAAAAAGCTGAATAATAACTTATTGCCAGTACTTTGAGCCAGTTGAGAGTAATTACTCCTGAAGTATAGGATACCAGGTTTTTTAGATTTTTCTGATGCTTCCTGATCTCCACAAAGGATAAAATACTGTAAACAGTAACAGATAAAAAAAAGATAATACTGTATGATATTCTTAAAGAGATAAATCTGTCAGGTTCAAAAAAATTTCGCAGATCCTTCAGGAGATGTCTTTCTCTGAAAATAACAGACACAATAAAAAACACAAGGAAGGGGATAAAATGTATAAGTGACAACCAGTTGAACTTACGTTCAGGATTTGTCATGAATTTAATGTACAAAAAAAGAAGCGGACCATAGGTAAAAGCAATAAAAGGGAAGGAATACATTTCTATTACTTTAGAATTCAGAAGTGCAAATACAAGCTCTATACAAATCAGAAACAACCATGCAACCATCAACCTGTTTGCAGTAGTAAGAGGTTTCTTTGTTGAGATTAACATCGCAGCAAAAAATGATTGAGAAATGCCTATATATAGTATGGGATCAATGTTTACCATATCAATAGTTTATTTTCTTTCTCAAATATAATGAAAAGGAAAGATTATTAGGTATTTTTGACATACATCAGGACAGCAGAAGTCAATGACTAACAAAACAATAAGAATTTTAAGTGTTGCTGATAATATAAAACGATCTTGCACATAACAAATGAGCAGAAGACAGAACAATAAAAAATCAATTTTATGAGCATACTTTTAAACCGTTATTCCAGAGTACTAATACAAGGATTTACCGGCAATGAAGGTACATTTCATTCATCACAGATGATTGAATACGGAACCCTTGTGGTTGGAGGTGTAACACCTGGAAAAGGAGGAGAAAGACATCTTGGTCTGCCAGTTTTCAATTCTGTAAAAGAAGCAGTTGCAGAAACCAAAGCAGACGTCTCTGTTATTTTTGTTCCGCCAATGCATGCTGCAGATGCGATCATGGAGGCAGCAAATGCAGGGATCGGTCTCATTGTAGCTATCACTGAAGGTATTCCTGTATCCGACATGATCACTGTTAAAGAATATCTTAAATCCTATCATTCCAGGCTGATAGGCCCAAATTGTCCGGGGATTATTTCACCGGGAGAAGCCAAGGCAGGTATAATGCCCGGCTTTATTCATAAAAAAGGTACAATAGGAATTATATCTCGCTCGGGAACACTTACTTACGAAGCTGTAGATCAGGTATCACGGCTTGGGATGGGCCAATCAACATGTATCGGAATAGGAGGGGACCCAATTGTAGGTACTTCTGTCAAAGAGGCTGTGATGATGATGATGGAGGATAATGAAACTGAGATTATCGTTATTATAGGTGAAATAGGAGGGAAAATGGAAACCGATGCCGCTCAGTGGATAAAAGAAAACGGAAAGAAACCGGTAGTGGGCTTTATTGCAGGACAAACAGCGCCCAAAGGCCGAAGGATGGGACATGCGGGAGCAATCATAGGAGGAACTGCCGACACTGCAGAGGCAAAAATTAAAATAATGAAAGAATGCGGAATAATTATCACCGAATCTCCGGCAGATATAGGCCTGACTGTACGGAAAACATTGAACCTGTAGTGTGTATTTATGGGCGTGTTTTCTTGTAATCTTTTATCCCTGTGCCAATAAATAACACGGAGAATCATATAAAACAGCTATAATAACTTTTTTTATATTTGCAGTCATTATAACAGAATGATGAAGACAGAAATGATTTACTTTTGGTCTTATTAAGAAAATATAGTTTACCGGTAATAAATTACACTTTCAAAATATGGATTTATTAAAAAATAAAACTGCTCTTATCACAGGTGCCTCAAGAGGAATAGGGAAGGCTATTGCTCTTGTTTTTGCGAAGGAAGGTGCTGACATAGCCATTACTAACATTGCTGATGATGCAGAATTCAGAGATACTCTGAAAGATATTGAAAAAACAGGTGTAAAAGTAAAGGGATACGTCTCTAATGCAGCTGTATACGAAGATTCTCAGAAAACCGTAAGTGAAGTGCTGAAAGATTTTTCACGTATTGATATACTCGTTAATAATGCAGGGATAACACGTGATAATCTTCTTATGAGAATGACTGAAGAACAATGGGATTCAGTGCTTACTGTAAACCTTAAATCGGTTTATAATCTGACAAAAGCTGTTATAATGCCTATGATTAAACAAAACGGCGGGTCAATCATTAACATGAGTTCTGTTGTCGGTGTTTCAGGGAATGCCGGACAAACGAATTATTCAGCTTCAAAAGCAGGTATTATAGGATTCACAAAAAGTATTGCCAAAGAGCTTGGCTCAAGAAATATACGTTGCAATGCCATAGCTCCCGGATTCATTATTTCAGAAATGACTGACAAATTATCTGAAAGCGTAAAAAACGACTGGATAAACAAAATCCCTCTTAAAAGGGGAGGGAAACCTGAGGATGTAGCCAATACAGCTCTGTTTCTTGCTTCAGAACTGTCTTCCTATATCAACGGTCAAACAATTCATGTTTGCGGAGGTATGCTCACATAAAAAAAATTAGTATATTTACAACTTCGCAGGGTGTCTATCCTTTTAGCACGAGGAAATGCAGCGAGACATATTTATTCCACACTTATTTTAAACAGACACCCTGCTTCTTTTTTTATCCTATTATTTATGTATAACATTGTCTTCCTGCTTATTCTTATAGTCCCAGTAGCCGGTTATGTTCTGGAAAGATTTCTTGAACATCTCAATGGGAAGATGTGGTCAGATAAGCTTCCTGAACAATTACATGGTATATGCCCTGAAGAAGATTACAAAAAATCCCAGAGATATGAAAAAGAAAATAAAATTCTGGCTTTTTGGTCCTCAACTTTTAATCTTACCGTTATTATCGTCATGATAATTCTGGGAGGTTTTTCTCTTGTAGATAATCTTGCCCGTCAATTAAGTGATAATCCTGTAATAACTGCCCTCATATTCTTCGGGATCATCGGTCTTGCATCCGATCTGTTAAATATCCCTTTTGGAATATACGATACATTTGTAATTGAAAAGAAATATGGATTCAATACGATGAACATTAAAACATTCATCACAGATCATATCAAATCCTGGGTTCTTGCTATTATCATCGGAATACCTGTACTCGGACTGATAACCTGGTTTTATTATAAAACCGGAACATTTTTCTGGTTATATGCCTGGGGTCTTATAATTGTTTTTTCTCTTTTTATGAATTTTTTCTATTCGGAATTGATTGTACCTCTTTTCAATAAACAAACACCTCTGGAAGATGGCTCATTAAAAAATAAAATAGAACAGTTTGCCTCAAAAACAGGTTTTAAAATAAGCAATATATATGTTATTGACGGATCCAGAAGAAGTACCAGAGGAAACGCATATTTCTCAGGTTTCGGCAGCAAAAAAAGAATAGTGTTATATGATACTTTATTAAAAGAGTTTTCAGAAGAACAGATTGTAGCAGTATTAGCACATGAAATAGGACACTACAAAAAGAAACATGTTATTATCAATTTTGTATCTTCTGTATTTATCACTGGCTTAATGCTATTTCTTCTTTCCAGGGTTATAAATAATCCTGATTTTTCAAGGTCCTTAGGTGCAGAAGAAACCAGCTTCCATCTCGGCTTAATTGTATTTGGAATATTGTACAGTCCCGTTTCAATGATAATCGGACTGATTACCAACATTATATCCAGAAAAAATGAATATGCTGCTGACAATTTTGCAAAAGAGAATTATGATCCTGTGGTTTTTGGTGAAGCACTGAAAAAACTGTCTGTTAAAAATCTATCGAATATGATGCCCCATCCGGTTTATGTTTTTTTCAATTACTCTCATCCTACTTTACTGCAACGACTTTCAAATCTGGAATAAAATCAGTCTCTTTTAAACCACAACAAAAAATCAGAAGAGAAGCTCAGTCGGTAGAACATTCCGCAATGCTGAAAGGTCGTGGTTATATCATCCGGTATTTTTTTCAGCCTTTTATCATATATTTGCATTCAGAAGTGCCTCCTTAGCTCAGTCGGTAGAGCA
>DAINPM010000071.1:0-12259 GCA_036743455.1 Bacteroidales bacterium
CATATCGCTGTCATACTGCCTATTAAGCCTATTCCGGGGGTAGGACAGGCAGAAAGTTTTCCAGCCCTGAGGGCTGGCCTTCCAATAGCCCCAGTCAGCCATAGGTAATGGCAATAACCCCCCTTCAACTTCTTCAACTTCTTCAACCCTGAAAGGATTGCCGTCAGTCAGGATTGTCAATTTGAAGTCAACCTTCCCAGGGTTGTTGTTATGGTGTGATGACAACTTCATTGTATCCATGAAAAATTGAGATGGTCTGATGATACCGGACAATTTATTTGTCACATATAAATTTATGTTGAAATGAGAGGAAGAAGCTCAATAAGAAAGAAATAAAAAAATTTATTTAACAATGATTTTATTCAATTCGTTTATAGTAATCACAAGGATCAGTTGCATAGTCAATAAATGGATTCATAATCTGGATGTTATTACAATCTAATAATCTATAATCATAATAAGGATATCGTGCTGCTGAGCTGCTAAAATATATCCTATAGAAATCATTACTCTGAAGCTCAATAGTAAATGGTGAAGAAAAATTAAGCTGATCATTATAATATTCATAAAATGTAGAATCTGATGTAAACACCACTTTATATGTGCTCTGGCTTGGAAAATAAGGGCCACAATCCGGATCTTTCACATTCAGCCAGGTGCCAGTTATACTGGTATCCGGATCTTCCGAACAGGTTGTAACCCATTCAGAATTTCCGTATCCTATTCCAACCGAATTCCTGGCAAAAGACCTTGTATAATATGTTATATTCGGTTCAAGATTTGATATTGTTTTAAAAAATTTTCCGTGATTGTTCGATTCGACTATTACACAATTATCAGATAATGTCGGATTTTCTGAAGTACTCCAGCAGAAGCCATATTCAATAATTTCGGATTCTCCATCAGAAGATATATAACCATTTAAAGTAGCCGAAGTCTGAGAGACCGGTAAATAAGGATATGTGTAAACTACAGGTATAGTCGCCGGCTCTGTAGTAAATGATACAGTATCTCCGAAACCTGTACCGTAAAGATTCGTCGCATAAGCTTTGACAAAATAATCGGTTCCCGCATCAAGACCTGTCAGTTCACTTGTAAAACTACCGATTCCTGTGCTTTCAACTGTTATAGTATCAACTATTATCTGATCATCGGATTTACCCAGATATATACCTCTTGATGTCACTTCAGCGTCTCCCTGGGAAATAACTTCCCCTCCGCATATTGCAGATGTCTGCGTAACAGACGTGACTTCGGCTGTCGTTACAACAGGTATATCTTCACTCCTGCACCCCGTAAAGAGTAACAGTATTATTATACATATTCCTAAAGCTTTCATGTAAATTATTTTTTTTAGAAATTATATATTTCGATTCAAGTTATATATCTTTTTTCATATTTAAAATCCTATGCGGTAAAAATCGCCGGTCAGCTACACCAAAAATATAAAACATGCTAAACGTTCTTTAAACAGTAATAATGCATATACTGATTTTGTTGAAACAGGGTTTTGCCCAGACTCACGTCATGAGAATGTTTAAAAGACTTCTGTTAAACTTTAGTAGAGTATAAGGATGTAGTACAATTTCAAAAAATCGTCTGAGTTTCATAACTTTGAAATATTGGATACAAATAAAATGTCATGAAATATCCGGGCAAAAATATAATTACCTGCATTTATCTCAGTTTATTTATCATCCTTCTTTACTCATGCAAAAGAACAGATCCTGATCTTCCTGAGATTCCGGAAAATAATGCAGAATTTCCGCTTGTAGAGAAAAAAGATTCACTTAAAGAGTATTCGCCTGAAATTAAATTTGAAATATCAGGACGATTGCTTGAAGGGAAACATATTACTTGTATTGAACCAAATTACAAAGGGAACACCTGGATTGCATCAGGTAATGATCTTTACCATTTTATTGGAGACAAGGAAAAGATCTATAACCTTGATCATACAATCAGGGATATTTCAATAGGTGGTGATGAAACACTATGGATAGCCACAAGTGGAGGATTAGGCCATATTTATGATAATGAAGTAAAATGGTATACTACCGAAAACTCTGATCTTCCAAGAAATAGCATGTTCAATGTTGAAGTTGGTCGTGATGGACGTATCTGGTTCGCAAGTTGTCAGAGTGATATGGGTGGATTAATTGTCTATGATGGTAAAACATTTGAAAAATATACTCCGGATAATTCAATTCTGAATCAACACGTTATTGCCAATATTGATATAGACCATTATGGTTCAATCTATGTAGTTACTCAATGCTATGTCAATTCATCGAATGTTTACCGGATAAGCGATAATAAGTGGGATTGTCTTGGCAACATTTTTTATTATATATCAGCATTTACAGTTAGCCCGGAAAGTATTATATATCTGGTAGAGGATTTTGCCGCTTCTTCCGAACTATTTAATACAAATACTTTTTACGAATTCAACCACGATCAGTGGAGAAAACTGGCAGCCGGTTTTATGATCTGGACCACTCCAGTTACTGCAATTAAAGCTGACAGAAGAAACTACTGCTGGGCAGCTGTAATAGAATTCAGTTGCGTGTTTCAAAACACCAGACGACACCGGAAACCAGGACTGTTGAGTGCATCACAATTAAACCTGGTTTAAAATTTATTACAAAGAGATATAAAAATGGAACTATTAAAAACGGAACAATATGACAGTCTGACAAATCATGTGAAACAGGTTAAAATTAACAACCTCTTTGCGCGTTCAGTGATTGAAAAAAAAGTATCAGGAAAAATATTTGTTGACAATACCCAAAATCCAAAAACATTTTATGTTATTCATCCATATGGAATGTCTTTATTATTTGGTGATTCACAGAATCCTGACTTTAACAATAAATTTCTTGAATACTCTTTGAATTTTAATAAAACACGAGATAAACATGAATGGATGCAAGCTTACCCGAATGATTGGGATAAAGTTCTTTCTGTGCTTTATAGTAATTATATGATAAAGTCGTCAGAGAATAAGAACAAAACTGAAACTGGTATTATTGAGCTGAATACAAGGATTAATTTTAAATTTAACCGTGATAAATATATAGCAAACAAGAGTACGATCTTACCAAAAGATTGTAAGATTGTGAGAACAGATAGAATAATTTATGAGAAAATGACAGGCAGTGTTATCCCTGCTAACTTTTGGGATACAGCCAATGATTTTATTAAAAATGGTGTTGGATTTAGTTTGATATGTAATAACAAATTGGCAACAACTGCATATTCGGCATTTATCCATGATAACATGTTGGAGCTGGGAATTGAGACTATCCCTGAATTCCGTGGAAAAGGATTTGCCCGACTGACCTGTTGTGCATTGATTGATTATTGCATAAAAAATGATTATGAACCTGTCTGGGCATGCAGACTTGAAAATACAGGTTCATACAAATTAGCCGGGAAACTTGGATTTGAATTATTCAAAGAGATACCATATTATAGATTAAGTAAATGAATGATACTTCGCCTGCTTAAAAACAAAGGGTTTTGATAATGTGAAAATGATTGAAGGTGGATATCAGCAATTAATAGATGCTATTATACCTGGTAAGATTTATAAACATATTAATAAATAAGGATTTACTGTATGAATATTTGGATATTGGCTGGTATCATCCTGGTCATTGCATTATTTATGACTATGACAGGTCGCGGTGGGGGAAATTTTTATGTTTTAGCCCTGGTCCTGTCGGGCATAGGTATTCACGAAGCAGCTACCACCGGCCAATTTGTCCTGATAAGTTCGTCTTTAACTGCTACCCTTGTTTTCGGAAAAAAGAAAGTCGTTGACTGGAAATTAGTTATGCTAATTGGAAGCATAACCTTGATCTCGGCTTTTTCAGGTGGTTTTTTCTCCGATAAATTTGATGCGACATTGTTAAAAATAATATTTGCCATATTCATTTTTATAGCATCAGTTCTGATGCTTAAACCCATGGGGAAAAAACCCCGACCGGACAAGCGTTATCGAATCGAATTAAAATCGACAAATGCGACCTATCATATTAATTTGCTTATTTTCATTCCCATTGTACTGATCACGGGATTCGTTGCCGGAATGGTAGGTATTTCGGGTGGTTCTTTTTTAGTACCTCTGATGGTTCTGGCCCTTGGTGTGCCAATGCAAATTGCCGTAGGAACATCTACTACTCTGGTGTTAATCACTGCCACAGCAGGATTTCTAGGACATTTAAGCACTGGTCATTTCGATGTCAGAATGTCAATTATTTTGGCTGTTGCCGCTATAATTGGAAGCTTGTTCGGAACACGATTAACTATTAAGGCAAACCCTGAAATGCTTAAAATTATTTTTGCAGCCACATCAATACTTGCAGCGCTGATTATGTTGTACAAGGTTTTCTGTTAATCGTAAAAGATAAGTAAAGTGTAAAATATAGCATGATATGATAAAATACTGTACCCTTCAGCTACCCTCAGAGAACATGAAACGCAGTTGAAACCCGGTGGTTGAGCAGCGTCGAAACCATCTGATTTGAATCAAAAATTCTTCCCGGATCAACACAACTGAGTGCTTATTATGAAAAAAACGGAGTAAGAAGAAAAATCATTTGAAGCCATCCCCTAATATCCTGCAAAAACAACTGGCTGATGGCATATTCTACAGGATATAATTTCAACAAATAACTAACTAATAAATGTCAGCTTACAGGATATCCTAAATCCTGATACCTGTTATTGCTTTTTTGGAAATAAAGACTATTTCGAACCAAACAATTCTTGTTTTGTTTATCTATTAATAATAAATTGTAAATGATTTTAAGGTTCGGATAATATATCTGATATATACTTTTTTAATCAAAAATTTTACAAACAAGAATGCTTAAAAAAGTATATGTGAGAGTTCAGCGGTTACATAGTGTAAGAAAATTTATAAACGTATGAAATTATTTGAAAGACTATATGAAGGAATTGACTCAGCAGTCATTCCATGGATGGGCAGAAACGGTTTGTTCTTATTACGCATCAGTATCGGGATCATTTTTTTCTGGTTTGGAATACTCAAGTTTTTTGAGGGTCTTAGTCCGGCTGAAGACCTGGCAATTAGGACAATCAGTGCCATTACATTTAATCTGGTACCTGAAAAAGTCATAATCTACGGCCTTGCTGCATGGGAAGTACTGATTGGTATAGGCTTTCTTTTCAACATCTTCATGCGTGAAACACTAATCCTCTTGTTTCTGCAGATGCTCGGAACTTTCTTTCCTCTCTTTCTTTTCCCGGATGAGGTTTTCCACGTTTTCCCCATTTCACTTACCCTGGAAGGCCAGTATATTGTCAAAAACCTTATTATCATAAGCGGAGCTATCGTTCTGGGATCGAAATTAAAAAAGGGAAAGATAAGCTCTGCCCTGTAATATTATTTACATTAAGCTTTTATGGCGAACCGGATTCCCAATATTAAACTGTTACTTTTCATACTCCTTATCCTTTTTTCAGGAGAAATGATATTTGCACAGACAAATCATATTGAATTCGGAGAAAAAAGCATCAGTACCAGCAATACCGGTATGTTTTTTCTTGGCGGATGGGCAGTGGCAAATATTGCGACAGGGGCTTATGGCTGGTCAAAATACAGTGGACAGACAAAATATTTTCATCAGATGAACCTCTTATGGAACACTGTTAATCTGAGTATAGCAGGTATAGCATTGTATAACGGCCTGCAGCCTGATGTTGTCCCCGGCACTGCCGAAGAGATAATGGCCGGACATAACCATACAATGAAATTATTGCTTATTAATTCTTCACTTGATATAGGCTATATAGGAACAGGATTTCTCCTGAGACATTTATCCTCTGGCTCGGAGAAAAGAGCTGATCTGCTTAAAGGTTACGGTAATTCACTTGTTCTCCAGGGAGGTTTTTTACTTGTCTTTGATCTTTGCCTCTATGGTTTACTGAGAAATATGAAAACCGATTATATTGATGGTATTAATCTCAGTCTGTCTCATGATATGGCCGGGTTAGGTCTTGTTTTTAACTTTTAACCGGTTTTACAGCCCTGATAACTAATAAAATTGACCCAATGCCTTACTTACTGTTCGCAGTAATAATATCTTAATATGTTTTTTTCAAAATTGCTGAAGAGAACAAGGTATTTGTCCTGATAAGATTATATGTATAAATACTTACTTTTTTTACCGCATAATTGCGAATCTTCTTCTGGGATCAAAATTATATTTTTACATCGACCATAAAAGACCAGAATTATGCTTGATGTCTTGTTAAATAATCAACGAAATACAAAGCAACGGAATATATTATCAGAGCTGGATTACAAACCTGACAAGCCTGTTAAAAGTTTTCTTAAGTCCTTATCATGGAGGATTGTAGGTACTCTTGATACAATAATCATCAGTTACATTATAACCGGCAAACTGTCTTTTGCTGTATCAATAGGTGGTATTGAAGTGATAACCAAAACTATTTTGTATTATTTCCATGAGAGGTTATGGGCTCGTATGCATAAAATCCGGTTTAATTTACTGAAAAAATCCGATAATAAACGAAATGAATATAACAGAACTGAAAGAATTACTCGGGGAGAAATCAGTCGAAGATTCATTAAAAACCCTGACTTCACTGTTCACCGGACAAACACTTTTTACAAGCAGTTTTGGAATTGAAGATCAGGTAATAACTCATTTCATTTGTGTTAATAAAATTCCTGTTGAAATAGTAACTATTGATACAGGAAGACTTTTTCCTGAGACTTACGATGTTTTTAACCGGACGATAAAAAAGTACGGACAGACTATCCGGGTATATTTTCCTGATCGTGAACTAGTTGAGGCCATGGTAACTGAGAAGGGCCCTTTTAGTTTTTATTATTCAAAAGAGAACAGGCTGGAATGTTGCAGAATAAGGAAGGTACTACCCTTAAACAGAGCTCTCGAAGGGAAGAAAGTATGGATTTCAGGTATAAGAGCTGATCAGTCGGATAGCAGAAGCCAACTGGAGCAGCTGGAATACGATAAAGACAGGGATATATTTAAATACTATCCTCTTCTTACCTGGTCTTATGAAGATGTTAGAAATTATATCCGTGAAAATAATATACCCTATAATGTTCTTCATGACAGGAATTATATAAGCATTGGTTGTCAGCCATGCACAAGAGCAGTAAATCCCGGGGATGATTTCCGTGCCGGCAGATGGTGGTGGGAAAGTGATAGTCAGAAAGAGTGCGGATTACATATAAAATAGTATTACGGAATATTGCAGAATTTCAATCATTTTATTTGCAGGAGGGATAAGGTCCGGGTGATATGGAAAGTAATACAGGTTATACAGACATTTTGTTAAAGTTATAATTATCAATATATGAAGATAAATGACGAACATTTAAAAGAGCTTGAAGATGAAGCCATATTTGTAATGAGGGAGGTGGCAGCTCAGTTTGAAAAAAAAGTTATCCTTTTTTCGGGAGGAAAAGATTCTATTGTGCTTGTCCATCTGGCAAAGAAAGCTTTCTGGCCTGCAAAAATACCTTTCAGTCTTCTGCATATTGATACAGGTCATAATTTTGAAGAGACTCTTAAGTTCAGGGATGATCTGGCAAAAGAACTTGGTGTAGAGCTACTTGTAAGATTTGTCCAGGATTCTATTGACCAGGGAAAGGTGATGGAAGAGCAAGGTATCAATGCCAGCAGGAATAAAGCTCAGTCAGTCACTCTCCTCGATGCTGTTGATGAGCTCGGGATAGATGTAGCTATCGGGGGAGGCCGTCGTGATGAAGAGAAAGCGAGGGCAAAAGAAAGATTCTTCTCACACAGGAATGAGTTTGGTCAATGGGATCCCAAAAACCAAAGACCGGAATTGTGGAATATCTTTAACGGACATAAAAATTACGGAGAACACTTCAGAGTGTTTCCAATAAGCAACTGGACCGAACTGGATGTATGGCAATACATCATGAATGAAGATATCCCGCTGCCGGAACTGTATTATTCACATCGCAGAAAAATATTTAAACGGAACGGTGTCTACCTTGCATGGGCTCCTTTTATGCAGTTAAAACCGTCTGAGCAGGTATTTGAGACAGATGTCAGATGCCGGACCATAGGAGATATTACCTGTACAGGTATAACACTTTCAAAAGCTGATTCCATAGAAGATATCATTGCTGAGATAGCCGCCACGAGGGTTACTGAACGGGGAGGCAGGTATGACGATAAAAGGTCAGAAGCAGCTATGGAAGACAGAAAGAAAGAAGGTTATTTTTAAACTTTTTTAATAACCTACAAGTACCGGTTTATCTTATTTTCAACAATTAATACAGGTATTTTACCGGGCATAACCAAAAAAACGGAAATTGTGTTACACTGATATTATGGAGAACGGTTCAAAAAATGAATTTAAAAGTTTGTTGAGATTTACAACAGCAGGCAGTGTTGATGATGGGAAAAGCACTCTTATAGGGCGCTTGTTGTATGACAGTAAGTCTATTTTCGAGGATCAGATGGACCATCTGGTCCAGTCGAGCAAACGTCTGGGCAAAGATAATATTGACCTGTCACTCATAACCGACGGACTGAGAGATGAGAGGGAACAGGGAATCACCATCGATGTAGCCTACAGATATTTTGCAACTCCTGAAAGGAAATTCATCATAGCTGACACTCCCGGACATATTCAGTACACAAGGAACATGGTTACAGGAGCCAGCACTGCCGACCTGGCAGTAATACTCATCGATGCCAGAAATGGTGTTCTTGAACAAACAATAAGACATTCCTATATAGCTGCTCTTCTTGATATCCGCTATCTTGTCTTCTGTATCAACAAGATGGATATGGTTGACTATTCGGAAACCATTTTTAATGATATCAGGTATAAACTGGTACAGCTGAGCAGTAAGTTTCACACTGAAGAAGTACATTTTCTTCCTATCAGTGCCAAATACGGGGATAATGTTGTTGAGCCTTCTGTCAATATGAACTGGTATAAAGGATCAACACTGTTAAAGTTGCTTGAAACAATCCAGATAAAAAAGTTCAAGAATTCTTCTGAAGCCCGTTTCCCTGTACAGACCGTCATAAGGCCTCTGTCGAGTGAATATCACGATTACAGGGGTTATGCCGGAAGAGTGGCAGGTGGCTCTTTCCGTCCGGGTGATGAAATAACAATTTTCCCATCCGGATTAAAATCAGTTATCACTTCAATAGATATAATGGGGAAAAAGCTTTCAGAAGCTGTTATCGGCGATTCGGTATCTATCACTCTGGCCGATCAGTTGGATATTGGAAGAGGTTATCTCTTTGCCAAAGGCAAAGAACTCCCCCGCCAGGCACAGGATATTGAGATGATGGTATGCTGGTTCAATGAAAAACCTCTCAGGACAGGAGCCAGATATCTTGTAAGACATTACAGCAATGAAGTGCCCTGCATCATTAAATCAGTAAATTACAGGATGAATATCAACCGTCTTGAAAAAGAAACATCAGACCTGTCTGTTGGTATTAATGATATTGCAAACATCACCATTAAAACTGTAAAACCCTTATATTTCGACAGTTATAAGAATAATAACATTACCGGCAGTGTAGTTATTATAGAAGAAGGCTCAAATGATACTATAGCAGCAGGAATGATAGAATAAGTTACATACCTAAAACCAATCTGACCTGATATCCTGATTCTGCAAAAGAACATCTTAATACGTATATTCCTGTAATCAGGAGGCCTGAATATATCAATCTATTCAAAACATCTGTATTATCCTTTTTGCTCTGTCGGATAGGTTTTTAAATCCTCCCATTTGCCCTCATCTGCCAGTTTAGCCTGATGAGGCCAGGTAACAGGATTATGCATCCGGTATCTCTCTCCTCCGTCCTGAATGAGATATTGGGAAATAACATCCGGAGATGTTTCAGACAACTGTTTCCATGTGGTAATACCTCTGTTCTTCAGTATCTGTGATATTTTAGGTCCAATACCATTAACAACCTGGAGATTATCTTTTGCAGGTGGCTTTTCAGGTTTTTTGGGTGCTACAGGCTTATTCTTCGCAGCCTCAGATTCAAGTTCTCTTATCCTGAGATCTTTTTCCCTTAACTCTCCTTCCTGCTTCAATATTTTTTCTTTAATGGAAGTCTTGTCGTCTTCCAGTTTTTTTATCTGTATCTTCAAAGTTGAATTCGCTTCTTCCCATTCAGCACATTTCTTACATTTCATTGATTTTCTCAGAAGATAACCGATGAGGAATCCCAATAGTGCTGCAACGAGGAGCACTATTACAATAAATAATAAATCAGCTGTAAATCGTTCTGCCATGGTGTTTTATTTTAATAAACTAATTTCTGTTCTGCGGTTTTTGGCTCTTCCTTCACTGTTGTCATTAGACGCCACCGGATCCCTGAAAGACCTGGAAGAGCAATCTATAGAGCCGGAAAGAATACCTGTTCTGACAAGAAAGTCTTTAACATAGTCTGCCCTTTGCTGACCTAGTTTCTCATTGAAAGAAGCTGTACCTGAGCTGTCTGTATGCCCTGTAACAATAACTTTTTTCCCGGGATAATTTTCCAGATAAAATTTAAGCTTACTGAGATATTCTTCTGAGATAGCACTCATATCGCATACAGCCGATGAGATATCGAAATATACTCTTTGCACATCTGCACTGACAAGGAAATCTTCTGCCTCATCAACCAATGTCTGCAATGAATCTGCAGAACTTTGCCCGGTGTCATTCTCTGCGAAGCTCTGTATCATCTGATCAGTACCTGCCTGTGTGTAAACCCCACAGTCGCCCCTGACCTTGCATACATACCAGTAACCTGAACCCGCTATCCAGATCACAAGAAGTATGAACAGGATATAAACATAATTTCTCATGTGTAAATGATTTAATTACGGATTTCACATAATTTGTCCCGCATTGCGGGATATGAGTCAAATAAAATTTACTATCGAAAATCAGGTTTTTATAAACCTAAAGTTGAGAATAATTAATTAATTATCAAAGTATTTTAATCCAATTTTAAATTGATAATCATATTTAGAACGCGTCTGCACTTCTTAAATCAGATAAATGACCGGGAGAAAATTATATCCATAGCTATGATTTTTCAGTCGTGTCATGCAGACACTTATTATTTTGTATTAAATTTGGGTGGCATGATAGTAACTAACCTTTAAAAGCCGGCAATATGAAATCCTTACTTCTTATTTATATTTCATTATTTATATCCCTCGTCAATCTTCAGGCTGAAAGGGCCATCAGTATAAGGAAAGAGCTTCTCGGTACACATCAGGGGTCGGAAGTATATCGCTATATTCTGACCAATAAAGCCGGCAATACTCTGTATCTGACTAATTACGGAGCAAGAATAATAGGAGTGGAAGTACCTGACAGGATTGGAGAAAAAGCTGATGTTGTTCTTGGTTCCGATAACCTTGAATCTGTTCTGAGAGATGCTTTCGGAGGAGCTACGGTAGGAAGGTATGCCAACAGGATTGCAAACGGAAGATTTATTCTCGACGGAGTTGAATATAAATTACCTGTAAATAACAAACCCAACACCCTGCACGGCGGCCCCAACGGATGGTATACAAAAGTATGGGATGCAGAGATAATAAATAATAAAAATAAACCGGCTGTAAAATTTAAATTAGTCAGTCCTGACATGGAAGAGGGGTTCCCCGGGACAATAAATATTGAGGTACTATATACCTGGACCCGGAAAAATGAGATCATAATAGACTATGTTGCCACTACCGACAAAAAGAGTGTCATCAACGTAACCAACCATGTTTACTTCAATCTGCACGGAGCTTCTGAAGGACATATATTTGACCATATACTCACTTTAAAAGCTTCAGCCTACACTCCATTTAACTCCACACTTATTCCCACAGGAGAAATCCGTTCAGTAAAAGACACTCCTTTCGATTTTACCACACCAAAAACTTTTGGGGCAAGTATAGGTGATACTTTTGAAGATAAAGTCTTTTCGGGATATGATCACAATTATGTTCTTGACAACAAGGAGAAGATAGATGCTATAGTTTATGACCCTATCAGCGGCAGAACTATCGAGATGAGCACCGATCAGCCTGGAATGCAGCTCTATACAGGTAACGGCCTCACGTGGCTGAAACAAAACCCTTCAGAGGGAAAACGATTCCGTTTCCGTTCAGGTTTTTGTCTGGAAACACAACATTTCCCTGACAGTCCTAACCAGCCGGACTTCCCTTCAAC
>DAINPM010000072.1:0-11885 GCA_036743455.1 Bacteroidales bacterium
GCCTTGACCTGGGAGCCGATGACTATATAGCCAAACCATTTGCCCTCATAGAACTTCTGTCAAGAATCAATGCAGTAGCCAGAAGAAAATTCAGGGTGAACACAAACAATATTTCTCTGGGCGATTTTGAAATGCAGCTGCAATCACGTAAGCTGATGAATAATGACCATGAAGTAGACCTGACAAAAAAAGAGTACGACCTGTTGCAATACCTCGCCCTTAACAGAGGAAAGGTACTTACACGCCATCAACTCTACGAACATATATGGGGAAATATTCTGGATGATCAGTACGATAGCAATTTTATTGATGTTCATATAAAAAATCTCAGGAAAAAGCTTAATTTACATTCTCCCACTCCCTGGCTCGAGACAGTCAGAGGTGTAGGGTACAGGATCAGTTCAGAAGAACAGGACTAAATAAGCTGCTTTTATGCTAAAACTAAAAACAAAGCTTTCCCTCTTTAATCTGCTGTCAAAAATAATTTTCACTGCATTATTCCTGGCCCTAATGCCTTTCCTTATTCAGAGGATCAACCTCAGACAAGTCGATAATGACCTTATTCAAAAGAGAGAACAGGTTATTGAGCTTATTTCCGAAATAGGTATTGAACCCTTCATTAGTTCTGACTCCTCCTCTTCCTTCGGGAGTTATAACATTCTTAAAGAAGAATTTATAAGTCTGGAGAAAATAAACATAACTGAAGATCTTAATTATATTGATGTCACACCCCGATTGCTTGATGAAGAAGAGACAGATTACCGTGTCCTGAACTATTCCCTTATTGTCGACGGACAAAAATACCTGCTCGAAGTGGGCAGAAGCCTTGACAGTATACTGCGTACCGAAAAAAATATTAAGAGGCTGATGTTGATCTTTCTTGTTTCAATAATACTTATTACATTTTTTGCAGATCTTCAATATACAAGAGTAGTACTACTGCCTCTTGACAAAATACGGAATAAACTGAAACAGATATCCGACCCTTCCCTTTTTGAAAAGACTCCCGTAAAAACTTCCACATCCGATTTCGTTCTTCTCGATAAGGCTCTCATTGAACTGATGGACCATATAAACATCCTTTTTCAGAAAGAAAAAGAAATCACTGTTAATATCTCTCATGAACTGATGACTCCTGTTTCAGTGTTGAGAAGCAAACTTGAGAACATCCTGCTGGAAAAAGAGCTTGATCCGGTCGTAGAAAAAAAGACAGAAGAATCTCTCACTACCCTGCACCGTCTGCAAAGTCTTGTAAGCTCCCTGCTCATGATAGCCAGAATAGAAAGTCACCAGTATCTTCGTGAAGATACTTTTTCTTTAAAGGATTTACTTACTGAAATAATCTCAGAGATCAGTCCGGTGGCAGATGATGCTGGAATACGGTTATTAACGGATATAAACGATGACCTCACAGTAACCAGGGCCAATAAATCACTTATCTTTTCATTATTCTTCAATATTGTTAATAATGCCATTAAAAACACTCCCCGGGAAGGAGAGATAAGAATAAAAGGTAAAAGCACCAATAAAGGGCTTATCTTAAGTATTGAGGATACAGGAAAAGGATTGAGTGACCTGCAGAAAAAAATGCTTTTCGAACGCTTCAGGATGAAAGATCCGGCCAGCAGCGACGGCACAGGAATAGGTCTGGCAATAGCCAAGTCAATAGCCGATTTTCATGATATAAAAATATCTGTCAGTTCAGAACCCGGAAAAGGAACAATTTTTTCTTTTGTTTTTTCTGAAAATTCATGATTCCTTCATTTGTGCTGTATTAGATTCGTGGTATAAATACTATGATATAGTTTTTTATCACAGTTGCAAATGAAAAAGACAATCTTCATTATCTCCTTAATACTCATGATGGCATTATCTGCCGGAGGTCATAACATTATACAGCCGGAGCAGCAAAATTGCGACTGCAAGGAAGATTCCCTCCTCCATCAAGACCGGCCCCTGACAAAAAACAAATACAGAGACACAGCTCCTGGAATAATTAAGGCAAATCAAAAAGACGGTACTCTTCAGCATGCCGGTTTAAAGAAGAAACCATCATTCAAAGAAGATAGAAGAATAATAAAAGAAAAGAAAAAGTTATCTGACAGTAGCAGCAAAAAAAAAACTGACAGCAGAATAATAAGCAAATAAATTAAGTTAAACCCCATGGCTCTTCCTCAGGGAGAAGTCAATAAAATGTGTCCATTATGAAAAAGATGTTTTTGAGTGTTATAGCATTATCCCTTATTTTTTTCCTTTCCGGATGCAGCAAGTCATCCGATAGCGAAGGACCGGGAAGATTATCAATTAAAGTGACTGATGCCCCTTTCAGTATTGAAAATATTGAATCGGCATGGGTTACCATCAACAAGATTGAGATCAGAAGAACAGGTGACGGTATACCTGACGGTAATCCTTTCATGACCATATACGAAGAGCCTGTTTCTCTCAATCTGATGGAGCTTCGGAATGGTGTCACTGAGACCCTCGCTGAAATAGAAATACCGCAGGGGAGCTACAATCTGCTAAGACTCTATGTTGATGAAGCAAGCCTTGTACTTAAAGATAATGAAGGTTCTTTTAATGTGAAAGTCCCCAGCGGCCAGACCACTGGTATCAAAATTTTCATCAGACCGGAAGTAAAAGTGGAAGGCGGACTGACATCAGAACTACTTATTGATTTCGACCTGTCACGATCATTCATTCTCAGAGGCAATCCGGAATCACCTGCCGGCATCAACGGTTTCATCTTTAAACCGGTTATCAGGGCAGTGAACAATACCACTGCGGGAAGAATAGAAGGTAAAGTAACGAATACTGACGAGGAAATGTTACCTGATGCAGAGATATGGATTGAGCAGGACAGTGTCATTTCGACCACTTATACCGACAATACCGGTTACTACGTACTGCCAGGCATTCCTGCAGGAAGTTATTCAGTATTTGCCACAAAAGAAAACCACGATACAGTAAGTTATTCAGGCATTGAGATAAGCGAAGGAAACAGAACAATATGTGATTTTATTCTTACAGAAATTTAGTGCATACCTCACACCCTCATTGAAAAAGTTGTCCCGGGAATTTTATATTTCACCGGGACAATCTTTTTAGTCTCTAATCATTTGCGATATCCCTTTAATAATTTCCGGCCACTTTTGTTCTTCAATCCGTGCCCCTACATTTTCTATTACCTTTCCGGCAAGCAGAGAGCTTAAGGCGCCGCTTTTCTGAGGTGACCAGCCATTGGCATAACCATACAGGAATCCTGCAGCATACATGTCACCTGCACCTGTTGTATCGCAACAGTCAACCGGCAGGGGACTTATCCTGATCGCCTCCTGTCCTTTACTTTTTAACCATGATCCTTCTTCTCCAACCTTTACAACAGCTGTTGCAGATATTTTCGATATCTCCTCAAGTGCTTCCAGACTATCCAGTCCTGTCAGTGATCTTGCTTCTTCTTTGTTTGCAAATACTATATCACAATATTTCTCAATGATCATCAGGAAAGTGTCTCTGTTATCTTCAACAACATTATAGCTGGCCAGATCTATTGCAATTTCCATTTTATTCTCTTTGGCCAGACGGCAGACTTTTTCCACAAGGACACGGTCAATTATCTGATATCCTTCCAGATAAAGTATATCATACCCTTTGAACATATCTTCGCTAATATCTATATCTTTCATTTCAACAGCAGCACCCAGATGAGTTGCAAAAGTTCTTTCCTTATCAGGTGAGATCAATGTTACAGCTGTCCCTGTAACATAGTCACGTCGGAGGAGATGTGTTTTAACTCCTGCTTTTTTCATATCATCTTCAAAAAGATCTCCTGTCCTGTCTTTTCCTATCGACCCTATAAAACCGGCATCAGCCCCCAACATGGCCAGTCCGTGCATGGTATTGGCAGCCGACCCTCCTGAAGTCTCAGTAGTGATTAAACTCTCTATCTCTTTCTTTATCGATTCTGATTGCTGCCGGTCAACCAGCTGCATACTTCCTTTTGGCAGTGAAAAAGAGTCCAGCATACCATCATCGTCTATCATTGCCATAATATCCACAAGAGCATTTCCTATTCCAATAATTTTCTTCATAAGCATTATATATTTAATATCTGTTGAACATTCTTTTAACCATTTACTCTTCGGTATAAATGATTAAAAAGCATTTGCTCTTTAAAGTATTTAAAAATTTTGTTAAAGATATTGCTTAATTCACTAAAAGCCCTTACTTTTGGCACGCTGAATAAAAAATGGCAGTTTAAAAAAATTCCTCAGTAGCTCAGTTGGTTAGAGCAACGGACTGTTAATCCGTGGGTCGCCGGTTCGAGTCCAGCCTGGGGAGCATAAAAAAGAGTGAGTGTGAAGAGTGAGTGTGAAGACACGATGACACACTCACTCTTTTTTCTTTCACGCTTCACACTCAAACTCACACTTTCTTCTTAAATTTGATACTGTCTTGCTAAAACATATCGCCTTATGTTTGATTTTAAGAAACTTATTGTTTATTCCAAGGCAAAAGCATTTTGTCTTGATTCAAAAAGTATATTAAGCTTGAGCAATGCTGACAAAGTGACCTGCGATCAATTCAGAAGGGCTTCCTTCAGTATCATGCTTAACATTGCCGAAGGATCATCACGTTTTACAAAGAAGGGAAAAACAGGAAAATGTCGTATGGAGTGATCCCGTCATCCTGTCAACCAGTAATTTTGAGCCTTATGAAATAAGCGATATCATCAATGAGACAAGCTATTCAGTTCATTAAAAAATCCTTCAAAAAAATCATAAGGCATCATGTGGTATCTTATATTTATTTAGTTTTGAACATCAATTCTGTATTAAGATGGAATTAACTGACAATACAATACAATTGAGGCCTTTCAGACTTTCTGATTCAGAAATACTTGCAGCATTATGCAATAACAGGAAGATCTGGGATAATGTCCGCGATTATATACCCTTTCCTTATACCGAAAAGGATGCTGTGGATTTCATTGAACATTGTATTTGTGAAGACCCTCAGGTAACCTTTGCAGTAGAATATAACAGCGAATTTGCAGGCTGCATTGGCCTCGTAAGGCAGAAAGATGTTTACAGGCTTACGGCAGAGATAGGTTACTGGATAGGGGAACCATACTGGGGACAGGGAATAGCTACAAGAGCTGTCCGGCTGATAACAGGTTACGGTTTCAACGACCTTGGGCTGATAAGAATCTACACAGGAGTTTTTGATTTCAACAAAGCTTCACAGAAAGTGCTGGAAAAAGCGGGGTATAAACTGGAGTATATATCTGAAAAATCAGTCTTCAAGAATAAAAAGATATGTGATGAGTACAGATATTCAATTATCAACAAATAATTAAAACACAATATATGAGACATAAAATTCTATTATTATTTATAATAGCAATAATCTTTCTGCCTTTTAACAGTAATGCCCTTAATATTGAACCCCCGGATGCCGGATTTTTTGATATTGAAAAAGACTTGTTATTAGTACAGTATGATTGCAAAACAGATGTGGATGACCTTCATTCTGTAGCAGCTCTTATTACATTATTGTCCGGATCAGGACTTTCAGAAATCAATTATCATGCAGTTGCAGGTACTTATGGCATTCAGGAAGGTTTATATGTCCCTCCGGAACCCTTGTTTCAACTGGCTTTTGGAAACAACTGGACAAACGCACATGAAGATGCAGAAAATGCTGCTAAGAAAGTCGTTATCATTATTAAGTCGACACTTATCAATAATGGTGACATATGGATTGCAGAAGCAGGTCAGTCTGATTTTACGGCCAGACTGATAAAGGCTATACAGGCTGATATGCCTGACATACCTGTTTCGCAGCGTATCCATGTTGTTCAACACAGCGACTGGAATGAACAATCGACCTCACCGGAGAATCTGCTGTTCGTAAAGAATAATACTGATTATCATAAGATAGCTGATGGTAATGTAGCCGGGAACGGAACACCTGGATTCCGTTCTCCGGGATATACCCGATGGGAAGAAGAGATCACTGACCCCCGCCTGGAAGATATATGGGAGCTTGCCATTGATCTGGCAAATAAGTATAACGGGGAAGAAGGACGTTATAATAATGAGGCAATTTCATCGGGTGGGCTGGATTTTTCAGATCTTGCTGAAGTCTGCTGGATTCTGGGATTAGAGGATATAACAGACACTGACCACTTCTTTAATCTTTATTGACTGCTCCCATTACCATCCAACAAAACAGGGAGAAGGCTTTTTCTCCCGGCCTTATAGTCCATATCGTTTTTGAATATAAATAATATGTCCCCTGAGAATCTGATGTTGTTTATTCTACATTCTGATTCCATCATTGGAAAGATTCACAAAAGGGAATTAAAAATCTGCATGATTTACTTGCAGATAATGGCACTCGCTTTTTCTATTGGTTTTATGCTGCCACTTTATTATCTTTATAATAATTAAGAAATATGGCCATAATTGCAGAATGAAGAATCTTTTTGTAATACTCATTTTATCTTTTTTATCAAGCGCCCTTGAAGGACAGTTAAAGGAACCTCTGAGCTACCAGGTTACTGTACGTAATACTGCCGGAGAGATTATGGCTTCGAAGATAGTTCATTTCCGGCTCAGTATACTGATGGGAGAAGATCCGGGAGTAACAGTTTACAGCGAATTACACACAGCTGAAACGGACAGCATGGGAACGGTCACTCTTCTAATAGGAGAAGGGAACGATAGAAAAGGAGATTTCAATGCCATTAACTGGGATATAGATAAATTTTTTCTGAAAGTGGAAATAGATATTGCCAGCGGATCTCCTTTTTTGGAAATCCTTAATACCCAGCTACTGACAGTCCCCTCTTCATCCCCTTCAGGAGAAACTCACAGAACAGATTTTATAATAGAGGAAGATGAACTTACAATTGTAAGAAAATATGCCGGTACATTTCTTGAATACCGGCATACAGGCCCTTCCACTCACGGTGGACCAAACATTATATGGATAAAAACATCAATGGAAAATGTCTTTGGCAAGATATCTGCCTTAGGCAGAACCTGTGATTTCATACCAGGAGATAATCTGTATCTCACCAGAACATTTTTTTCACCAGGAGGTATTTCCGGATACTGGGAATACTATATTGAAAACAACTCCTCTGTTTCATACAGGCTTACAGAACTTCAGCACGACCGGAAAGTACTTGTAGAAACATTATTCTGAAGCAGGTGACCATTACCTTAAACAGTATAATTCCGGTTGATTATTTTAAAAGAAACACAAAGGATTTCGAAGAAAGATCATCTGACATACAGACTGACTTTTACCTTGAATTCATCATAAATCACATTGTCTCCAAGGTTTGAGAAAAATGAACCTGATCCGTAACGGACATTATATTTTGTCCTGTCGACAATAATGTTGGCATAAAACCAGATACCATCATTACCCTGTTTCACTGTCGCCTTGAACTCAATTGGATGAGTGTTCTGTTTTACAGTAAGATCGCCCCTTACTGTTGCTGTCCCTTTTTCGAAGGAATCACTGCCCGTGATCACCAGTTTTGATGCAGGGAAATTATAATAATGATCTGTTATACTAAAGTTTATGGATATTCAGTCCTCCGCTTATTTCAAATACTGCACCCGATGAATAATCCCAATCACCCCGGGCTATTGAAGCAACAGCCTTTCCGATATCTTCAGGTAATCCCCATCGTTTCTGAGGAACAAATCCTTCCGTTATTATCTCATCATAGTGATCTTTCAGTTTCATGGTCATATCCGTCTGAATGATCCCCGGCCTTATCTCAAATACTCTGATATCTTCTTCTGCCAGTCCGTCAGCAAAAATTGTAGCTGCCATACTCAGACCAGCTTTTGAAATACAATATTCCGCCCTTTTATTAGAGGAAAGTACTGATGACACTGATGTAATGAAAATAATTACAGGCCTGAATTTCAGGGAATGTTGTCTCAGCCAGATCATCTCTTTGGCAACTTTCTGGGCAAAGAATACAGGGCCTTTAAGATTGATATTCATCACCCTGTCGTAACTATCTTCCGTCATACCCAGAAAATCATCCCTCTGGGGGGGAGCAATACCGGCATTATTGACAAGAATATCTATTCTTCCGTAACGTTCCAGAATATTCTTTACAACCTCATCCTGACAGTTAGTAAATGATATGTCAAGACCAACAGGGAAAAACTCTACTCCTTTTTGCAAGACTTCTTTTGCGAGAATCTGCATCCCTTCACTATCAACCGACCGGGCAATGGCTGCAATATCATAACCTTCAGAGGCCAGGTAAATTGCAATGGATCTGCCTATCCCCCTGCTGGCGCCTGTAATTACAGCTACAGGTTTATCGTCCATACCATAATTATTATCAGGTTACAATAGATATTCGGCGGTAAAGGTAATAATTTGAGTGATTCATTAAACAGCCCGAGCAATAATCTTAATACATTCCTAAATTAAAATCCACCTATTCCTCCTCTGTAACCAAAACGGGGATTAACTACATTGTTATATATTGAACCAAAAGTATATGAAATGCTCACACTGCCCATAAGGTTAAAATTAGTAGCCTGTTCCTTTAACCTGAGAAGTCTTTCGGCCTCTGAGAGACCTGCTTTCCGCAGATTAAGCTGATTGTTGATATATGCAACCCCCCCGTTTACTGAGATAGATAAGCCTCTGACGATCGTCAGATTAACAAATCCGTCAAGCTCAACTTTGTTTTTAGACCAGTCGTGAAAAAAGTTACTGGCAGTAAGAGAAATATTGACTGAGCCCCACACATCCTGTACCTCGTAACCAATCCTTAGTTCCTGCTCAAAAAGAGATTCACGGATTTTATTATAAATAGTCGAATCAATATAATTACAATTAAGATATCCTACTGAATAGAGAAATCTTAACTGTCTGTGAGTTGCTTCTGAATACGGATACAGATCATATTCAAGAGCAGGCATGACTTTGAAACCCAGATTATAATTTGTATTAGTTGAAGACAGGATATCGGTTTTTAATCCGGCTGAAAAATGATCCCCCAGACTTTTAACCAAAAGATTCTCAATGGCTTTCTGGTCCTGTATGAAAGTAGTAACATTACCATCATCATCCTTGTAACTCTGTTTGGATCTGCTCTGATCAATCTCAATCTCGAGCTTCATTTCAGGAGTCACCCTTGAGACATTTAGAGAATTATAAATATTTATATTGTTATATGATTGCTCATAATTCAGCCTCGGACTTGTCCTCAATTCAAAGATCCAGTTATTCCATTTATCTTCAACTTCTTCTGTATCAACATCCATATCATGAGTGATCTGTATCATGTCCCTCATAGGAGTCTTCGCTACATATCTTACCAAACCCATTTTCAGAAGATCCGTTCTTTCATTTCTTATAATTGAACTGGCTTCATTCGGTGATGAAGTATACACAAGCGTATCATTCATACCTGAATATTTCCCTTGTCCAAGGAATGTATAGGTATATTGATTACCACCGTTACCTGCATTCTGACTACTAACCAGAACATAAACTTCCGCATCTTTACCTTCTCTTACATAATTTACATAAGGTATCTGTTCCCGCGTATAATTCATGTCGCAGTTGTAACAGTCAAGATATACTTTCAGAGCGCCATTCTTCCGGCTACCATTTTCCGCTGCTTCTTCCTGAGCTGATAGACTTACTGTCAGAGGAATTAAAAGCAGAATGAGAAATAACAGTTTTAAAAAATGAAAATAACGCTTCATAAATTACATATTTACCTAATAATCTGCAAAGATGGTTATATTATCTGCTTGATTCTATTTGAGCGGAATTTATCAGGATATAATTAATGTTTTTTAACTATTTATGCCTTTTTCTCGTCTTCTCCTTCGTTTTCGTCTTCATCCTCCTCTTCCATCCAGTCATAGACAGGTTTTTGCGGTCCTTCCTTCCTGAACATTACAGCAAGTGCTATACCACTGAAAAACCCCAGCATATGTGATTCCCATGACACATTTTTATAAATACCCGGGAATATACCCCATACCATTTCGCCATAAAGAAATACTATGAGAAGAGACAGGGCTACAAGTCTGAAATACTTGCGTATTATACCACTGAAAAACAGAAAAGAAGCCAGTCCGTATACAATACCACTTGCTCCAATGTGCCATGCTTCTCTTCCTCCTGTCCATACCAGAAAACCCGTCAGGAAATATGTCCATACAAAAACTTTTAATGCAACTTCAGAATAAAAATAAAACAGGGCAATTGATAACAGTAAAAGGGGTAAAGTATTGTTGATCAAATGTCTGAAATCACCATGAATAAAGGGTGAAAATAGTATACCGGGTAATCCTTTCGCTGTCAGAGGATAGATACCAAGATGTGAAAAATCGGCTTCAAAAAGTACTTCAGTTACTTTTATGAACCACATTAAAAAAACAAGCGTTCCGGGTATGATAATGCTCAGGAAGAACTTTTTTTTGTAAAACATCCCCTCTGACATAGCCGTATGATCATTGTTTATCATGCAAATGCTTTGTTAATGTTAACGCTTACTATCTCCTTAATCCACTGCCTTGTTTTGATTTGTCAAAATATTTTCATCCCGGCTGAACCTGTCTTTCTCATGACCCCTGCTCGTCAGGAAATACTATTCCGGCTTCTGCCCTTATCCTGTCGAGCGTCCTGATAAGACTGACACTGAATGACAGGGGCACAACCCTGCTTTCGGTCAGCCCTTTATCAAGACATTGCATTACTTCTTCTGCTTCCAGGTAATATCCCATTCCCGGAGGCCGGAATTCATAAATCTTCTCCTTCCTCCCATGTATGTTAAGGATTATCCTCTGGTTCATATCACGACCACGTGATACAGTCATATTACCTTTTTCACAGAGCAGATTGCAACCTATACCGTCATCCGTCCTGTAAGAACTGTACAGGGTAGCCATGCGACCATCATTATACCTGAAAACAACACTTATTGATTCTTCTGTTCCGGAAGCTGCAAATGAGGCAAAAGCCTTTATCTCATCAGGGATTCCAATAAAAGTAAGTGCATCGATAACAGGATAAATACCTATATCCAGAAGTGATCCTCCTCCCAGTGCAGGGTTAAACTTTCGTTCAGCAGGATCATAAGGCGGTATAAATGAAAAATACCCGTGCAAATGCCTTATTTCCCCAAGTACTCCTGAATTAATAATTTCAAGAGCCGATTTGTAAAATGGCTGAAAAGGAGGCCATAAGGCTTCCATAAGAAAAAGTCTGTGCTTTCCGGCTTCACTTACCATTTCTTCTACTTCCCCCAAATTTAGAGCAAATGCTTTCTCACAAATAACATTTTTACCGTTTTCAAGACATAAAAGAGTGTGACTCTTATGATATGAATGAGGAGAAGCTATGTAGATGATATCAATATCAGGATCAGCAGCCAGTTCTTCATAGGATCCGTAATACTTTCTGAAACCATATTCTCTTGCAAACTTCTCTGCCCTCTCCGTATCGCGTGAACCTACAGCATGTAATTCTACATTCTTGAGTAACTTCAAAGACCTGGTAAATTTCGAAGACATTTTGCCCGGGGCCAGTATTCCCCATCTGTATTTTGTCATAGATTTAATTTTCGCTGGTCTTATTAACCTGAAGGATTCAGCGGTACTGTATCCACATTTATGCCGTATAATATTCCATTCGGGTTTGCGAAGGAATTACATTTGGCTTTAATAAGAACCATATTATCTTCAAAAATATAAGTATTCTGATTCTTTTACCTCATTTTTGCTCTCTCTTTTGAGAATGATTATCATTTAATAAAACATTTTTTTGTAATCCAGCCTCCCTTTTCCTCTATCCTCCAAATTTTTGTATACTATTTT
>DAINPM010000073.1:0-11735 GCA_036743455.1 Bacteroidales bacterium
TAGAGCACTGGTCTCCAAAACCAGGTGTCGGGAGTTCGAGTCTCTCCTCCCGTGCAAAAATGAAAGAAGATGAGTTTAAAGAATTATTTTCACGAATCATTCACCGAACTGGTCCATAAAGTTACATGGCCCACCTGGAGTGAACTTCAGAACAGTGCCGTGCTGGTGATGGTTGCCAGTCTGATAATTGCTCTTATTGTTGCTGCAATGGACTTTACATTCAGCAGGATAATGGAGGCTGTTTACAATTTGTTATATTAAACCGGAGAGGTTTTTCAATGAGTGAGGAAACTAAGAAGTGGTATGTGCTTAGAGCGATCGGAGGGAAGGAGAAAAAAGTTAAAGAGTATATCGATAACGAAGTTGTACGCCTTAAACTTGGAGATTATATCTCTCAGGTTCTTATTCCTACCGAAAAAGTATATCAGATAAGATCAGGTAAGAAGATCAGTAAAGAAAGAACATTCTTCCCGGGCTATGTGCTCGTTGAAGCTGTCCTCGTTGGAGAGATACCTCACCTGCTGAAAAATGTTCCCAATGTGATTGGTTTCCTGGGTTCACAGGATGGGGAACCTGTACCTTTGAGAAAGGCTGAGATCAACAGAATACTTGGTAAAGTTGACGAAATGAATGCCAGCGATGAAGAACTGAATGTGCCTTTCTTCGTGGGAGAAACGGTAAAGGTTATCGATGGTCCGTTCAACAGTTTTTCAGGTATTATTGAAGAAGTGAATGATGAAAAGAAAAAGCTCAAGGTGATGGTCAAAATTTTCGGCCGTAAAACACCTCTTGAGCTTAGTTTTATGCAGGTAGAAAAAGAAAACTAGAGGAAAATATTGACGGGCATAATATTTATAATGCTTCCTGAATGACCGTCAGATACTCGCAATAAACACGCAAATTTAAAATTATGGCAAAAGAAGTTGCTGGACTAATAAAGTTACAGATTCGTGGCGGAGGAGCTAATCCATCACCACCTGTCGGACCTGCTTTGGGCTCGAAGGGCGTAAATATCATGGATTTCTGTAAGCAATTTAATGCCAGGACCCAGGACAAAGCTGGGAAAGTGATACCGGTTGTTATAACAGTATATACTGACAAATCATTTGATTTTGTAACAAAAACACCACCGGTAGCCGTTCAGCTTTTGGAAGTAGCCAGGTCTAAGAAAGGTTCAAAAGAACCTAACAGGGACAAAGTGGCACAGATTACATGGGACCAGGTAGAGACGATTGCAAAAGATAAAATGGAAGACCTGAATTGTTTTACTGTCAGGTCGGCTATGATGATGGTAGCTGGTACCGCAAGAAGTATGGGAATTGTCGTAAAAGGAGAATTCCCGAACAATATTTAACTTAAGAAACATGACTAAACTTACAAAAAACCGTAAAACTGCCCTCGAAAAAATTGAAAAGGACAGATTATATACGTTGAAAGAGGCATCTTCACTGGTTAAGGAAATAACAAAAACCAAATTTGATGCTTCTGTCGACCTTGATGTAAGGTTAGGTATTGATCCGCGTAAATCCAACCAGATGGTCCGTGGAGTTGTTACTCTTCCTCACGGAACAGGAAAAGAGACACGGGTTCTTGTACTCTGTACTCCCGAGAAGGAGGCTGAAGCAAAAGAATCCGGTGCCGATTTTATTGGTCTCGATGAATATATCGAAAAAATAAAAGGAGGATGGACAGACGTGGATGTGATAATAACCATGCCATCAGTTATGGGAAAAGTAGGTCAGTTAGGAAGAATACTCGGTCCACGCGGACTGATGCCGAATCCTAAAAGTGGAACTGTCACTATGGAAATCGGAAAAGCTGTTAAAGAAGTGAAACAGGGAAAGATTGATTTCAAAGTAGATAAAAGCGGAATCATTCATACTTCTGTTGGAAAAGTCTCATTTGAACCTGTTAAGATTGCCGAGAATGTCAGGGAATTCATATCAACGGTAAACAAACTTAAACCGGCTGCAGCAAAAGGAACTTATATACGCAGCCTTTACCTGTCAAGTACTATGAGCCCGGGCATTAAGATTGATCCTAAAGGACTTGAAGATTAAAATGTTAAGTAAAACTCGGAGAAAATTATGAGACGGGAAGAAAAAATTACAATAGTTGACAGCATAGCTGACAGATTAAAAGAGTACAGCCATTTTTACCTGACTGATACTGCAGAACTGAATGCAACTGATACAAGTACTCTAAGAAGAAAATGCTTTGAAAACGATATTAAACTGATCGTTGTAAAAAACACTCTTCTTAAAAGAGCACTTGAACAGTCTGACATTGACTTTCAGGAACTGTATCCGGTCCTGAAAGGTGCTACATCAATCATGTTTACAAATAACGGAAACTCCCCCGCAAAACTTATTAAAGAGTTTCGTAAAAAACATGATAAACCTGTATTGAAAGGTGCTTATGTCCAGGAATCATTTTACCTGGGCGACGAAACACTGGAATCTCTCGTTTCTCTGAAAAGCAGAGAAGAGCTTATCGGAGATATCGTATTCCTGCTGCAATCACCTGCCAGGAATGTTATTTCAGCCTTACAATCGGGTGCTGGAAAAATTCACGGTGTTCTTGAAACACTGTCAAACAGAAATGAGTAACTAAAAAGTATAACCAAATCTAAATTCAATAAACATGGCAGATCTTAAGAAATTTGCAGAAGAACTGGTAAACCTGTCTGTAAAAGATGTAAATGAACTAGCAAAAATACTCAAAGAAGAGTATGGTATTGAGCCGGCAGCAGCCGCTGTTGCAGTAGCTGGACCGGCAGCAGGTGGCAGTGATGCCCCTCAGGCAGAAGAAAAAACATCCTTCGATGTCATTCTTACCAATGCAGGCGGTCAGAAATTACAGATCGTTAAACTGGTTAAGGATATTACAGGCCTTGGTCTGAAAGAAGCCAAAGCAGTAGTGGATGCTGCTCCCGGACCTGTTAAGGAGGGTGTCTCAAAAGACGAAGCAGAGGATATAAAAAATAAACTTGTTGAAGCAGGAGCTGAAGTTGAACTTAAATAAGTTTTACCACTATATGCTGGTTTTAAGGTTTAGTTCCGCCTTTTGGCGGAGCTAAGCCTCTTGTTCTTTTAATTATAAGTTCACCTAAACATTTTATAAATGTCTTTAAAAAATACCGAAAGAATCAGTTTCGCAACCAGAAAACCACCGCTTGATTACCCTGATTTTCTGGAAGTTCAGTTAAAATCATTTGGTGAATTCTTCCAGCTCGGAACAACACCTGAAAACAGGAAAAGGGAAGGACTGTTCAAAGTCTTTACAGAAAATTTCCCCATTACCGATACCAGAAATAATTTCGTTCTGGAGTTTCTCGATTATTATATCGATCCTCCAAGATATTCCATTGAAGAATGTATCGAACGCGGTCTTACTTTCAGCGTTCCCCTTAAAGCAAAACTTAAACTGTATTGTACCGATCCCGAACATGAAGATTTCGATACTGTTATACAGGATGTCTATCTGGGCACTGTCCCTTATATGACAGAACGTGGTACATTCGTTATTAACGGGGCTGAAAGAGTAGTCGTTTCACAGCTACACAGATCTCCCGGAGTATTCTTCGGTCAGAGTATCCATGCTAACGGAACAAAACTGTATTCAGCCAGAATAATTCCTTTTAAAGGATCATGGATTGAATTTGCCACCGACATCAATAACGTGATGTACGCATATATCGACAGGAAAAAGAAACTCCCTGTTACAACCCTGCTCAGAGCAATAGGCTTCGAGAGCGACAAGGACATACTGGAGATCTTTAATCTTGCCGAAGAACACAAAGTATCAAAAACAAGCATTAAAAAACTGGTAGGACGTAAGCTGGCAGCCAGAGTATTGAAGACATGGATAGAAGACTTTGTTGATGAAGATACCGGTGAAGTGGTGTCAATAGAAAGAAACGAAGTAATTCTTGACCGCGAAACAACTATCGAGGCAGATCATGTTGATCTGATTGTCGAGTCAGGAGCCAAGGCAGTACTTGTCCATAAAGAAGACTCTTCTCTGTCAGATTTTGCAATTATCTACAATACTCTTCAGAAAGACCCGTGTAATTCCGAAAAGGAAGCAGTCATATACATCTACCGCCAGCTTAGAAATGCTGAACCTCCCGATGAAGCAACTGCCCGGGATGTGATAGATAAACTGTTCTTTTCCGATAAGAGATATGATCTTGGAGAAGTTGGACGTTACAGAATAAATAAAAAGCTGGGCCTCAATACCGATATGGACGTTAAAGTCCTGACGAAGGAAGATATTATCAAAATTATTGGTTATCTGATAGAACTTATTAATTCCAAAACAGATATTGATGATATTGACCACCTCAGTAACAGGAGAGTACGTACCGTAGGTGAACAGCTCTATGCACAGTTCGGAGTCGGACTGGCACGTATGGCCCGAACAATACGTGAGAGGATGAACGTAAGAGACAATGAGGTTTTTACTCCTGTTGACCTTATCAATTCAAAAACTCTTTCCTCTGTTATCAACTCTTTCTTCGGAACAAACCAGCTGTCGCAGTTCATGGATCAAACCAATCCTCTTGCCGAGATGACACACAAACGACGTATGTCAGCTTTCGGACCAGGTGGTCTGTCACGTGAAAGAGCAGGTTTTGAAGTAAGGGATGTTCATTATACTCACTATGGACGACTGTGTCCTATAGAGACACCGGAAGGTCCTAATATCGGTCTTATCTCGTCTCTCTGTGTATACGCCAGAATAAATAAGCTGGGTTTCATCGAAACTCCTTACCTGCAGGTAAATGATGCAAAGGTAGACTTCAGTAAAGAAGGTGTTGCGTGGCTTAGTGCAGAAGAAGAAGAATATAAGATGATAGCTCAGGCCAATGCTCCTTTGCTTGAAGACGGGCGCTTTGAACATGCCAGAGCTAAATGCCGGTACGAAGCAGATTATCCTCTTGAAGAAGTGTCAAAAATTGATATGATGGACGTTGCTCCTAATCAGATAGCTTCTATCGCAGCTTCACTTATTCCCTTCCTGGAACATGATGATGCCAACCGTGCCCTCATGGGATCAAATATGATGAGACAGGCCGTCCCTCTTATCAACCCCGAATCGTCAATTGTCGGAACAGGGCTGGAAGCACAGGTTATACAAGACAGCCGTATACTCACTGTAGCAGAAGGAGATGGTGTTGTTGAATATGTCGATTCCAATGAAATAATCATCAGGTACACAAGAACTGATGAAGAGAAATTTGTTAGCTTCGATGAAGATACTAAACGATATGTCCTGCCCAAATACAGAAAAACAAACCAGAATACCTGTATTAACCTGGTGCCTATAGTGAAAAAAGGTGAAAAGGTAAGAAAAGGACAGGTCCTTACTGAAGGCTATGGAACAAAAAACGGAGAACTGGCCTTAGGAAGAAACCTGAAGGTGGCTTTTATGCCCTGGAAAGGTTATAATTTTGAAGATGCTATCGTTATATCCGAAAAGGTTGTACAGGAGGATATGTTTACTTCAGTACATATCGACGAATATCTTCTGGAAGTACGCGATACAAAACGGGGACTCGAAGAGCTTACCTCAGATATACCAAACGTCAGTGAAGAAGCCACAAAGAACCTTGATGAGAATGGTCTTATCAGAGTAGGCGCACATATAAGGCCGGGAGATATCCTGATAGGAAAAATTACTCCGAAAGGAGAGTCTGATCCATCACCTGAGGAAAAACTGCTTCGTGCTATTTTCGGTGATAAAGCAGGGGATGTCAAGGATGCTTCATTGAAAGCCGGACCATCACTGGAAGGTGTAGTGATAAATAAAAAACTCTTTACCAGAGCAGTCAAAGACAGAAAGTCAAAAACTGTGGAGAAACCCCTCCTTGATAAGATAGAAAGCGAATTCGTCAGAAGTGTTGAAGAACTGAAAGCTAAACTTGTTGATAAACTCTTTATTATTGTCAATGGTAAGACATCACAGGGAGTGAAGGATTTTCTCAATGTGGATATCATCCCCAAAGGAAGCAAGTTCACACTGAAACAGCTTCAGGATATTGATTACATGAATGTCAATCCTAATAAATGGACTACCGACAAGAAGAAGAATGATAATATCAAACAGCTTCTTCATAATTATATTATCAAATATAAGGAGCTGGACGGGATTAATAAGAGAAAAAAATACAATATTACAATAGGTGATGAACTACCTGCCGGTATCGTACGTCTGGCCAAAGTATATGTTGCCAAGAAAAGAAAGATTAAAGTAGGGGATAAAATGGCGGGTCGTCACGGGAACAAGGGTATTGTTGCCAGGATAGTCAGGGCGGAAGATATGCCCTTCCTGGAGGACGGAACTCCCGTTGATATAGTATTGAATCCACTTGGTGTACCTTCACGAATGAACCTCGGCCAGATATATGAATCTGTTCTCGGCTGGGCCGGAAATAAACTGGGACTTAAGTTTTCCACTCCTATATTTGACGGTGCAACACTTGACCAGATAACCAGTTATACAGATAAGGCCAGTCTTCCGAAATATGGTAAGACCTATCTTTATGATGGCGGTACGGGTGAACGATTCGATCAGCCGGCTACAGTGGGTGTTATATATATGCTTAAACTGGGTCATATGGTCGATGATAAGATGCATGCACGTTCTATTGGCCCCTATTCACTGATTACGCAGCAACCTCTTGGAGGTAAAGCCCAGTTCGGAGGACAGCGCTTTGGTGAAATGGAAGTATGGGCTCTGGAAGCTTTCGGTGCAGCCCATATACTACAGGAGATACTCACCCTGAAATCGGATGATGTAATAGGAAGGGCAAAAGCCTATGAGGCAATAGTGAAAGGGGAACCGATGCCACAGCCCGGGATCCCGGAGTCACTGAATGTGCTCCTGCACGAGTTGAGAGGTCTTGGATTGAGTGTCATACTCGACTGACAACTCTTCCGGTTAATTATCATTTAATAGTAGAAAAAATAATCAGTATATGTCATTCAGAAGAGATAACAAAACAAAAACCAGTTACTCAAAAATCTCAATTGGTTTGGCTTCGCCCGAGGAAATACTTGATCGTTCCAGCGGAGAAGTTCTGAAACCCGAAACAATCAATTACAGGACCTATAAGCCTGAACGGGATGGGTTATTCTGCGAGAGGATATTTGGTCCCGTAAAAGATTATGAATGTCATTGCGGTAAATACAAAAGGATCCGCTATAAGGGTATTGTATGCGACCGTTGCGGCGTGGAAGTGACAGAAAAGAAAGTCCGTCGTGAAAGAATGGGGCATATATCACTTGTTGTGCCGGTTGCCCATATCTGGTACTTCAGATCACTACCCAATAAAATTGGATATCTTCTGGGATTACCGACAAAGAAACTTGACTCAATAATTTATTATGAGCGTTATGTCGTTATCAATCCCGGTGTTAAAGCAGCCGATGGAGTTAAATATCTTGATTTCCTCACAGAGGAAGAATATATTGAAATAACGGAATCTCTACCCAAGGAGAACCAATATCTGGAAGATACTCACCCGGATAAATTCATTGCAGATATGGGTGCAGAGGCTCTGTTTAAACTTCTTGGACGTATCGATCTGGATGATTTATCTTATTCTTTACGTCACAAAGCAAGTGTGGAGACATCGCAGCAGCGTAAGAATGAGGCTCTTAAGCGCCTGCAGGTTGTTGAGGCATTCAGGGATTCCAAACATATTAATAAACCTGAATGGATGATCATTAAGGTAGTCCCAGTTATTCCTCCTGAGCTCAGGCCTCTGGTGCCGCTCGATGGCGGACGTTTTGCAACAAGCGACCTCAATGATCTTTACCGCAGGGTTATAATACGAAACAACCGGCTAAAGAGACTGATTGAAATAAAAGCACCTGAAGTGATTCTGAGGAATGAGAAAAGGATGCTTCAGGAAGCAGTGGACTCACTCTTCGATAATTCACGTAAGGCCAATGCTGTTAAGACAGATGCAAACCGTCCGCTTAAATCATTGAGCGACAGTCTTAAAGGTAAACAGGGCCGCTTCCGTCAGAATTTGCTTGGTAAAAGAGTAGACTATTCGGCACGTTCGGTAATAGTTGTCGGGCCGGAACTTAACCTTCATGAATGCGGTTTGCCCAAAGATATGGCTGCAGAACTGTACAAACCTTTTATCATTCGTAAACTTATTGAAAGAGGTATAGTTAAAACTGTTAAATCGGCAAAGAAGATAGTCGACAGGAAAGATCCTGTTGTCTGGGATATTCTTGAGAATGTACTTAAGGGACATCCTGTTCTTCTAAACCGTGCTCCTACACTTCATCGTCTGGGAATACAGGCCTTTCAGCCGAAACTAATTGAGGGTAAGGCTATTCAGTTGCACCCACTGGTGTGTACTGCTTTTAACGCCGACTTTGACGGTGATCAGATGGCTGTCCATCTTCCTCTTGGAAATACTGCCATTCTGGAAGCCCAGATGCTTATGCTGGGTTCTCATAATATCCTTAATCCGGCTAACGGAGCACCTATAACTGTGCCTTCTCAGGATATGGTTCTCGGCCTTTATTATATTACAAAAGGAAGAAAAAGCACCGAAACGGAAAAGGTCAGAGGGGAAGGACTTGTTTTCTATTCGCCGGAAGAAGTTACTATTGCATATAACGAAAGGAAAATCGACCTTCATGCAGAAATCAAGGTTAAGGTTAACGACAGAATAAATGGAGAATTGGTAAACCATATTATTGATACTACTGTAGGAAGGGTTATTTTTAACCAATATGTTCCTGAAGAAGTAGGTTATATAAACGAAATACTAACAAAGAAATCACTTCGCGATATTATTGGCCGTGTACTGAAGTTATCAGGTATGGCTAAAACAGCTGATTTTCTTGATTCAATAAAAAATCTGGGATTTAATTTCGCTTTCAAAGGAGGTCTTTCTTTCAATCTTGATGACGTTATTATTCCTGACGATAAAACAAAATTTGTATCTGAAGGATATGAACAGGTAGAAGAGGTGTTGAATAATTACAGTATGGGATTCATCACAAATAATGAGCGTTATAACCAGATAATTGATATATGGACCCACGTTAATGCCAGGCTTACCCAATCGTTGATGAGGCAGCTCTCCACTGATAAATCAGGCTTTAACTCAGTTTATATGATGCTTGATTCAGGAGCAAGGGGATCAAAAGAACAGATTCGTCAGCTTTCAGGGATGAGAGGTCTGATGGCAAAACCCCAGAAGTCAGGTGCTTCAGGATCTGAGATCATTGAAAACCCTATTCTGTCTAATTTCAAGGAAGGCTTGTCGGTACTGGAGTACTTTATCTCAACACACGGTGCGCGGAAAGGTCTTGCCGATACTGCTCTGAAAACCGCAGATGCAGGTTACCTGACCCGACGTCTGGTTGACGTGTCTCAGGATGTAATAATAAATGAAGAAGACTGTGGTACTTTGAGGGGACTTGTGGCAACAGCCATTAAAAAGAATGAGGAAGTAGTGGAATCTCTGTATGAAAGGATTCTGGGAAGGACAACAGTTCATGATGTATTCAATCCTCTTACCGGTGAACTGATAGTTTCTGCAGGACAAGAACTCACTGAAGAAATAGCAAGAAAAATTGAAGATTCTCCGATTGAACAGGTTGAAATACGTTCTGTTTTAACCTGTGAATCAAAGAAAGGTGTCTGTGCCAAGTGTTATGGACGTAATCTTGCAAACGGCAGGATGGTACAGAAAGGAGAAGCCGTCGGGGTTATTGCAGCACAGAGTATTGGAGAACCTGGTACACAGCTGACACTTCGTACTTTTCACGTTGGAGGAACTGCTTCAAATATCACCACCGAATCAAGACTGATAGCCAGATACTCGGGTATTGCTGAGATAGAGGAATTACGTTCTGTGGCAAAGAAAGATCCTGAAAAAGGAGATGCTGACATTGTAATAGGTCGTCTGGCAGAATTGAGAATAATAGATAAGAAAACAGGTATAGCCCTCACAACACATTCAATTCCTTATGGTTCAAAACTCTATGTTAAACCAGGTCAGGAAGTGGAAAAGGGTAAACTTTTATGTGAATGGGATCCTTTCAACGCTGTTATTATTTCTGAAGTGTCGGGAAAAATAGGATTTGATCATCTCATTGAAGGAATAACCTACAGAGAAGAATCCGATGAACAAACAGGCTTCAGGGAGAAGGTTATTGTAGAAAGCAGGGATAAGACAAAAAATCCTGCGGTTAAAATACTTTCCGAAAAAGGGGGAGAGGAACTGAGATTATATAATCTTCCTGTAGGAGCTCACCTTGTAGTCGATACAAACAAGATTATTGAAGCCGGTGAAGTACTGGCCAAGATACCAAGAGCTGTCGGTAAATCAGGAGATATAACCGGTGGTCTTCCAAGGGTCACAGAACTCTTTGAAGCACGAAATCCATCAAATCCGGCCATTGTTTCTGAAATTGACGGAGAAGTTACCTTTGGAAAGATAAAGAGAGGTAACAGGGAAATCTCTATAAGATCGAAAACAGGAGAAATAAAGAAATATCTTGTTCCATTGTCGAAACAGATACTTGTTCAGGAAAATGACTATGTGAGAGCCGGTATCCCATTATCTGACGGAGCTATAACTCCTTCTGATATACTGGCAATTAAGGGGCCTACGAAGGTTCAGGAATATATTGTAAATGAGATACAGGAGGTTTATCGTTTACAAGGTGTAAAAATCAATGATAAACATTTCGAAATCATTGTGCGTCAGATGATGCGTAAGGTTGAGATAGTTGATCCGGGTGACACTAAATTCCTTGAACGGCAGATAGTTGACAAGCTTGATTTTATGGATGAGAATGACTGGATATACGACAAAAAGGTTATTCTTGACGGAGGAGACAGCGCAACGCTTCGTCCGGGAATGATAATAACTGCCCGCAAACTGAGAGATGAAAATTCTGTTCTAAAAAGGAAAGACCTTAAAGTTGTTGAAGCCAGAGATGCTATCCCTGCTACTTCAAGCCAGGTTTTACAGGGGATAACCCGTGCTGCTCTTCAGACAAACAGTTTCTTCTCGGCCGCTTCATTCCAGGAGACTACAAAAGTATTGAACGAGGCAGCTATTCTTGGAAAAATAGATAAGCTTGAAGGACTTAAAGAAAATGTTATTGTCGGGCACCTAATTCCTGCCGGAACAGGTCTGAGGGAATATAGCAGTATTATAGTAGGTTCTCTCGAAGAATATGAAAACCTTGTTGGTCCTGAAACAGAATCAGAAGTTACAGCAGATACAGAATCAGGCATTTAAGTTGTTTCCGTATTTGTAACGGCTGACGAGAAGGAGTTGGTTTAATAATGTTTTTTTAAAGAATAATTGATATGGCTGAAAACAAAGACCAAAACCAGATCAGTATTGAACTGAACGAAGAAGTCGGACAGGGTGTCTATTCCAACCTTGCTGTAATAACTCATTCCGCTTCAGAATTTGTTATCGATTTTGTAAGGATAATGCCGGGTATACCAAAAGCGCAGGTCAAATCGAGAATAATCCTTACTCCTGAACATGCCAAGAGATTGTTGGCAGCACTTCAGGATAATATTACAAAATATGAGACAGTTCATGGTCAGATAAAAGAAGTAAAAGGCTCTGGTCCCGCAATGCCTCTTAATTTCGGAGGTCCGACAGCCCAGGCCTGATATTGTCAGTAACTCGATATTTAAGCCGCCTGCAGAAATGCCGGGCGGCTTATTTT
>DAINPM010000074.1:0-11121 GCA_036743455.1 Bacteroidales bacterium
TTCAGCACATGAGCGGAAGGAAATCTTTCTGATGTTGGCAATGCAGAACTACTGCCCAGTATTGTAAGCTTCATCGGCATTATGCAATGCTGAATAGCTCAGGATATTATTTTTTCAGCATCAGCCACTGACCTGGTAATTGTGAGTACAGTATCGAGCTGGGAAATGGTAATAAGTCTCTCTACTGCCTCATTAAGACCACAGAGGACAAATATACCGCCGGCATTCTTGCATAGTCTGTTAGCTACAAGGATAGCGCTCAGACCGGAAGAATCACAGTATTGACATTTTTCAAGATTGAGAATAATATTTTTCTCACCTTTTCCTGAAACCAGTACAAGTTCAGATTTAAGTGCAGGAGCTATATGAGTATCAAGCTTTTCAGACTGTATCTGAATTACCGTACTGTTATTCCGGCTTTCAATGTTGAAATCCATAATACTTAAATTTTTGATAGCCCCAATTTAATAAATATTTCTATTTTTTAGAAGTTTTATTCTCTTTTTCTTCCATTTCTTCCTTCAGGGCTGCTAATTCTGTAATATCTCCCAAAGTAGTTTTTTCTATATTGGATTTTGATTTCCTGGAAGATTTTTTAGAAGAGCCGCTTTCTGTCTTCCTGTCGGGTGCTTCTGCAGTTTTCCTTTCATCTTCAAAAACCCTGCTGTGAGAAATAATGATTTTCTTGGCTGACTTATTAAATTCAATCACTTTGAACATTAGTTTCTCGTCAACTTTTGCAGCTGTTCCGTCTTCTTTGACAAGATGTTTTGGTGTGGCAAAACCTTCCACACCATAAGGAAGAGCGACGATTGCACCCTTATCGAATACCTCCATTACGGTACCTTCGTGAACAGAATCAACAGTAAAGAGAGATTCAAAGACATCCCATGGATTTTCTTCTAGTTGTTTATGTCCGAGACTCAGACGTCTGTTTTCCTTATCGATCTCCAGTACAACAACTTCTATTTCAGCATCTATTGAAGTAAATTCAGCCGGATGTTTAATTTTTTTAGTCCATGAGAGATCTGATATATGAATCAGTCCGTCTACGCCCTCTTCTATTTCAACAAAGACCCCGAAATTTGTAAAATTCCGCACTTTTGCAGTATGTTTTGAACCAACTGTATATTTATCATCAATATTCTGCCATGGATCTGGTTTGAGTTGTTTAATACCGAGAGACATTTTTCTTTCTTCTCTGTCGAGAGTAAGGATAACAGCCTCTACTTCGTCTCCTACTTTCATAAATTCCTGAGCGCTTCTCAAGTGTTGTGACCATGACATTTCTGAAACATGAATTAGTCCTTCCACACCTGGAGCTATCTCAACAAAAGCACCATAATCGGCCATAACAACAACTTTTCCTTTAACCTTATCGCCTATCTTCAGGTCAGGGTCTACGGAATCCCATGGGTGTGGAGTAAGCTGTTTAAGCCCAAGTGCTATTCTCTTTTTATCATCATCGAAATCAAGGATAACAACATTCAGTTTCTGATCGAGTTGAACTATTTCTTCGGGATGATTAACTCTTCCCCATGAGAGATCGGTAATGTGGATCAGTCCATCAACACCACCGAGGTCGATAAATACCCCGTAAGAAGTGATATTTTTAACAGTACCTTCGAGGACCTGACCTTTCTCCAGTTTGGCAATTATTTCTTTCTTCTGTTGTTCAAGTTCAGCTTCGATAAGTGCTTTATGTGATACGACTACATTTTTGAATTCCTGGTTTATCTTTACAACCTTAAATTCCATTGTCTTTCCAACATATACATCGTAGTCGCGAATAGGTTTAACATCGATTTGTGATCCCGGAAGAAAAGCTTCGATACCGAAAACATCGACAATCATACCGCCTTTTGTACGGCACTTAATATAACCTGTAATTATTTCGTCGTTTTCCAGTGCCGCATTAACACGGTCCCATGAATTTATCGCACGGGCTTTCTTATGTGAAAGCAGCAGCTGTCCTCTCTTGTCTTCCTGGCTCTCAACATATACTTCAACAGTGTCCCCAACTTTGAGGCCCGGATTGTACCGGAACTCGTTAAGGCTCACAACCCCTTCGGACTTATAGCCTATGTTGATAACCACCTCACGTGCTGTCATCTGTATTACAGTCCCCTGTACCACTTCATCAACAGCCACTGTTGAAAGAGTTTCATCGTAAAGGGCTTCATATTCTTTATGTTTGGGTGAATTACGTAATTCATCACTCTCGAAACTCTCCCAGTCAAAATCTTCGTTAGAAGCAGCAAACGATGCTGATAAATCTTTTTTTCTTTTTTCCCCTTTATCTGCCTTTATTGTTTCTGAACCAGTTTCAGGTATTTCTTCTTCGTCGCTTTCATTTAAATCAGGACTAAAATGTTCGTCATCCATTTCATCCTTTTCTTCTTCAATAAAATCTTCTTCTTCTACCTGGTCATCCTTCATTTCTGCATCAAGACCGTTTAGTTCCTCTTCAGGTAATTCAATTTCCTCAAATGCTTCTTCAATAAGCTTATCTTTTGAGTCTTTGATTTTGATTTTTTTTACAGGTTTGATTACATCCTCGTTTTTGTCAACAACTTCTTTTTTGGTTGTTTTTTTCTTGTTTTCAGTCATAATTTGAATTTAAAAATTCTAATAATTAATAAGTTAGACATTATTTTTAATAAAAATGGTGTGCAAAGATATGCATTTGTTTGAAATATTTCCATAATAATAGTAAGATTTTCACAGCTTTATTAACTTTTTTATCCTGTTTGTCATCTCTTTTTTAAAATATGTCTTCAGAGGTATAGAAGATACAGTCAGGTTTGGTTTAATGACCATCAAGATCAGATAAATCGCATCTGTATTTTTATCATTTCAGTACAGTATCTGGTTATAGTATACATAAAAGAAAACGACTGTCTTCAACCTGATAATTTTTAATTCAATCAGGGTCATGATGCAATAAATAGCACAGAATAGGAATATCATTGATTTCAGAATCCCGGGTGTTCTATTATCTTTGTAGGTATTGAGGTTTACTTTACTTAATTAGCGATTATGAAAATTGCTGTTGTCGGTACCGGATATGTAGGACTTGTAACGGGAACCTGTTTTGCTGAAACGGGAGTATCTGTTACCTGTATTGATAAGGATATAAAAAAGGTCACTCAACTCTCAAAGGGATCCATACCTATATACGAACCCGGGCTTGAGAATTTGATGCGTACAAATATTGGTAAAAAGCGGTTATTTTTCACTTCGGATGTAGCAGAAGGCATAAAGGATTCTGAAGTTGTTTTTATTGCCGTGGGCACTCCTGCCGGAGAAGATGGTTCTGCTGATCTTCAACATGTCATTAATGCTGCAAAGGACATTGGAAGGGCAATGACTTCCCATATGGTTATTGTCACAAAAAGCACAGTTCCTGTGGGCACATCTGAAAAAGTCAGAAAAGCCATACATGAGGAACTTGACAAAAGGAAAGTAAAAATCGATTTCGATATAGCTTCTAATCCGGAATTTCTTAAAGAAGGTGCAGCTGTAGAGGATTTTCTGAGACCGGAAAGGATTGTTATAGGAGTTGACAATGAGAAGACAAAAGATATAATGAATCGTTTATATTATTCTTTTGTCCTGAATAACCACCCTATTTATTTCATGAATATTGCTTCAGCCGAGATCACAAAATATGCAGCAAATGCAATGCTTGCAACACGTATCAGTTTCATAAATGAGATTGCAAATCTATGTGACATACTCGGAGCAGACATCAATGAAGTTCGAAAGGGAATAGGGAGTGATTCGAGGATAGGGAATAAATTTCTGTATCCGGGCACAGGATATGGAGGCTCATGCTTTCCGAAAGATGTTAAAGCCATAATAAAGACAGCTGACGCTCACGGGTATGAATTAAATGTCATAAAGGCTGTTGAAAAAGCAAATGAATATCAGAAAAACGTCATTTTCAGAAAGATGATGCAGTTTTTCAAAAATGATTTGAGAGGCAGCATCTTTGCCATTTGGGGATTGTCATTCAAACCGAAGACGGATGATATACGAGAGTCTGCTTCCATTTATCTCATTGAGCGTTTATTGAAGGAAGGGGCTGAGATAAGGGTTTATGACCCTGCAGCCATAAAAGAGACAAAAAAGAAAATAGGTAACAGTATCTTTTACGCTTCTGATCCTTATGAAGCAGTACAGGGAGTTAATGCACTAATTCTTATGACCGAATGGCCGGAATTCCGACTTCCTGATTTTTATATGATGGCACAAAAAATGAAAGAGAAAATTATCTTTGATGGCAGGAATATTTATGATCCCGGGATGTTAAAGAAAATGGGCTTTATTTATTTCGGCATAGGCAGAAGACAGGCATTTTAGTTTATTTATAACACTCTAAATTCAGAACCACATGAAAGGTATTATTTTAGCCGGGGGCTCAGGAACGAGACTGTATCCTATCACCAGTGCCATGTCCAAACAGATGCTTCATGTATATGATAAACCGATGATTTATTATCCTCTGTCGGTTCTCATGCTGGCAGGTATCCGAGAGATACTTGTTATTTCGACTCCCCGTGATCTTCCTGTTTTCAGGAATCTTCTCGGCGACGGGCACTCGCTGGGTTTACATTTTGAATATGTGGAACAGCCCAAACCTGAAGGTCTGGCACAGGCATTCATTTTGGGCAGTGAGTTTATCGGCTCTGATACTGTTTGTATGATATTAGGTGATAATATTTTTTACGGACACGGATTTGGTGACATACTGCGCAATACTGCCGGGCTTGAAAAAGGCGCCTGCGTATTCGGCTACTATGTGACTGATCCTGAGAGATATGGAGTTGTGGAGTTTAACAAGGAAATGAAAGCCACTTCTATTGAGGAAAAACCCACCAAACCAAGATCAAACTATGCTGTAACGGGTTTGTATTTTTATGACAATACGGTAATAAGAAAGGCCCGGTCACTTAAACCATCCAGGAGAGGAGAACTGGAGATAACCGATCTGAACAAGCTTTACCTTGAAGAAGGAACACTTGAAGTTAATGTTATGGGGAGAGGTATGGCATGGCTGGATACCGGAACCTGTGAAAGTCTTCTGCAGGCAGCCAATTTCATTGCCACACTTGAACAGCGGCAGGGTCTGAAAGCTTCCTGTATAGAAGAAATAGCCTTCAAGAGAGGATTTATTGATAAAGATCAATTGATTGCTCTTGCAGAACCGATAAAGAACAGTCAGTATGGGAATTATCTTCTCAGAATTGCTCATGATGAAAACACTTTTTTTTAATATATCAGATATTCTAACACAATATTAAATAATGGAGATAGAAGAAACCGGATTTACAGGACTATTAATCATTAAACCGTCTGTATATGCCGACAGCAGAGGTTATTTCTTTGAGAGTTTCAATATGGAACGCTTCAGGGAAGCAGGCATTAGTTTCACACCGCTACAGGATAATGAATCACGATCAATAAGAGGTGTAATACGAGGATTGCATTACCAGTTGAAACCATATGATCAGGCAAAACTTATAAGGGTTGTAACAGGTAAGATTTATGATGTATCTGTTGATTTGCGCAAAGGTTCAAATACTTACGGGAAATGGTATGGTATTGAACTGGATTCTGAAAGAAAGATACAACTTTTTATCCCTAAAGGATTTGCTCACGGGTTTTCCGTACTGGAGGATAATACAGTAATTCAGTATAAAGTAGACAATGTATATAACCGGATGTCAGAAAGAGGCATAGCATTAAACGACCCTGAACTTGACATTGACTGGAAACTGGGAGACACAATTCCTGTAATAAGTGATAAAGACAGGGTTAATCCTGTTTTCAGGGAAGCCGAGAATAATTTTTAATACTTAAAAGTAATGGCAGATATTCTCATCACCGGCGCAAACGGACAACTTGGGAACGAGATCCGTAAAATTTCAGAAAAATATTACGGTTACGACTTTGTCTTCACTGACATTGATACGCTTAACCTGACGAACAAAACACAGGTTAATGATTTCATCCTTAATACAAGTCCCGACTGGATTATTAACTGTGCAGCTTACAATTTTGTAGATAAAGCAGAAAGTGAAACGGAAAATGCTTTCATGGTCAATGCAGAATCAGTTAAAAATATAGCTGAGTCGGTTAAAGGCACTGATTGTAAGTTTATCCATATATCGTCCGATTATGTATTCGACGGGAAATCGAACCTGCCCTATACCGAAGATTCTCCGGTCAATCCGTTATCAGTATATGGAAAGTCGAAACTTGCAGGAGAAGAATTTGCTCTGAGTCATAACCGTACTATGATAATCAGGACCTCCTGGCTATATTCTTCTTTTGGCCATAATTTTGTCAGAACCATATTAAAGAAATCCAGGGAAACGGATTCTTTAAGAGTTGTATTTGATCAGACAGGGACGCCTACTTATGCAGCTGATCTGGCAGAGGCTATTATAGAGATAGTATCGGGAGTAATAAGAAACAAAATTGCTTTTCACGCAGGGATTTATCATTATTCAAACGAAGGGGTTTGTACATGGTATGATCTTGCTGAGGCCGTAATAAGTGAAGTCAGATCGGAGTGCAAAGTGTTTCCAGTATTATCTGAAGAATATCCTGTTGTGGCTCAGCGTCCGGCTTATTCTGTCCTAAATAAATCAAAAATAAAAGAGACCTATAACATTGATATACCCCACTGGAGAAAAAGTCTGAGTGAATGCATAAAATTGCTTAAATAGTGTTAAATTTAGGTTTATAATGAGTTGGCCGGCAGGGAAGAAATTATTAGTGTGAATATATTATTTACGAAATAATTAAATCAGAACGATATGTTATCGATTGACAAAATAAGAAAGAAAGCCCGTATCTGGCTGGGAGATGATTTCAATGAAGAAACCCGGAGAGAGGTAGCAGAAATGCTTGAGAAGGATGAAAAACGACTTATCGATTCTTTTTACCGCGACCTTGAGTTTGGGACCGGGGGTTTGAGGGGAATCATGGGGGCAGGAACGAACAGAATGAATATTTACACTCTTGGCATGGCCACTCAGGGCCTTTCAAATTACATTATCAAACAATTTGGGAACAAAGGGATCAGGGTAGCTATAGCCTATGATTGCCGGAACAACAGCAGCTATTTTGCAGAAACAGCTGCTGATATATTTTCTGCTAACGGTTTTGAAGTATTTCTTTTCGAATCTTTGCGCCCTACACCTGAACTGTCTTTTGCCATACGCTATTATAAATGCAATAGTGGAGTAGTAATAACTGCTTCACATAATCCATCGCAATACAATGGCTATAAAGCTTACTGGAATGATGGAGGGCAGGTCGTTCCTCCTCATGATGAAGCTATAATAGAAGAAGTACGGAAAATACAATCGGTAAAAGAAATTAAATTCAACGGTAAAAAGGAAAAGATCAGAATAATTGGCAAGGAGACTGATGATGCTTTTCTTCAGGAGGTAATAAAGATGAGTATCAATCCGGACATAATAAAGAGATATTCTGATCTTGGTATTGTTTTTACACCTATTCATGGGACAGGAATAAAACTGGTACCACCGGCCTTAAGGCTTTTCGGTTTTCGTAATATTTTGAATGTTCCGGAACAGGAAATTCCCGATGGAAATTTCCCCACTGTTAAATCGCCCAATCCTGAAGAACAGGGAGCGCTGCAACTGGCAATAGAGAAAGCTGTTGAAAATGGTTCAGATCTTGTTATGGCCACAGACCCCGATGCCGACAGGCTTGGAATCGCTGTAAGGAATAAAGAGGGAAAATTTGTGCTTCTGAACGGCAATCAGACATGTGCCCTTCTTATTTATTACATTCTCTCACAGTTTAAAGAGAAAAACAGGTATGAAGGTAATGAATACATCATCAAGACAATAGTAACCACCGATCTTCTTGAAGATATTGCTGATAAATATAATGTCGAATATTTTAATGTACTGACAGGTTTCAAATTCTTTGCCGAGATCATAAGAAAACTTGAAGGAAAGAAGAAGTTTATCGGAGGTGGAGAAGAGAGTTATGGCTTTCTTCCCGGTGATTATGTAAGGGACAAAGATGCTGTTGCTTCGTGTGCTCTCATTGCAGAAATTGCAGCATGGGCCCGGAGTAAGGGAAAGACTCTGTATACTCTTCTGATCGATATCTATCTTGAGTTTGGTTTGTATAAAGAAAGACTGATTAATATTGTAAAGGAAGGAGCTGAAGGAGCAAAGGAGATAAAGGATATGATGAAGCAATACAGGAAAAGCCCACCTAAAATAATCAACAAAAGCAAAGTGGTCAGGATAGATGATTATAACAATCTTACTTCAACCAATTATCTGACAGGAGAAAAAAGCAGTATCGACCTGATAAGATCCGATGTTCTTCAATTCTTTCTGGAAGACGGTTCCAAGATATCTGTCAGGCCGTCAGGGACAGAGCCCAAGATAAAGTTTTATTTCAGTGTAAAAAGCGATCTGGAATCGGCCGATAAATATGAAGAATCAATGGCTTATCTTGATTCACGGATTGAAGACATTATAGAAGACATGAAACTGACATAAGACATTATTTTTTATCGAGGGTTTTACTCTCCTATAATTTTTACAAGTACTCTTTTTTTTCTTTTCCCGTCGAATTCTCCATAGAATATTTGTTCCCATGGTCCAAAATCAAGATGACCGTTGGTAACAGCACACACTACCTCCCGGCCCATTACCTGACGTTTCATGTGTGCATCGGCGTTATCTTCAAATCCATTATGACGGTATTGAGAATGTGGTTTCTCCGGAGCAAGCTTTTCCAGCCATACCTCATAATCATGATGAAGACCTGATTCATCGTCATTTATAAAAACCGAGGCGGTAATGTGCATGGCATTACAGAGTAACAATCCTTCTTTTATGCCCGATTCGAGAAGACACTTTTCCACTTCTGAAGTGATATTGATAAATTCTCTTCTCCTGGATGTTTCAAACCAAAGTTCTTTTCTGTATGACTTCATAGGTAAATGATTTAAATATTTACTGTAAATAAGAAAATAAATTTTTATCCGGCAAAGAATTCATCCCGGAAATTGACCAGATACACTTTGTCTGTTGACCGGGTGAGTGCAGTATAAAACCAGCGGAGATAATCCATAGTCACGTCATTTCTGTTAAATATACCCTGATCGATAAAGACTCTCTCCCACTGGCCTCCCTGGGCTTTGTGACAAGTTACTGCGTATGCAAATTTTATCTGGAGAGCATTGAACCAGGGATCATTACGCACAGCCTCATATTGTTTTCGTCTGGTTTTGATATGCAGGTAATCGGCAAGGATATTATGAAAAAGTTCGCTATTTCTATCCGGAGGAAGGGATGGAGTATCAAGATGGAGTACATCGATCAACACTTTTGATTCTATTTCAAAATCATAATCCGGGAACCACAGTGTCATATCAGCGAAACGAAAGCCGTAACGTTCTTCGTATTTCCTTATTCTTTTAATCTCTGCAATATCTCCGTTAGCTATAAACCCTGGACCTTCTTCTTCATCTTCTTCAAGCAGGAAATAATTATTTTTCACTATCATGACCATATCACCCGGACTGATCTCTTCTTCTCTGAAAAAGATACTGTTTCTTATGCCCTGGTTATATCTGTTGGCCTGTTTGTTGGAATTAACTACTATTATTGTTCCTTCCAGTCCGCAGCTACCGTAGGACAGAGACAGTTCTTCAATCAATTCTTCTCCGTTTAATCTTATAACATCTTCATAATTAAGGCAGTCAACTGATGGATGAACAAGATTATTTTCGGATATCTGCAATCGTACTCTTGTGGCATTCATCAGTACTCCGGATGATTCATTCTGCCGGACAACCTGTTTCAGCTCACATGTATCCAAGCCGAAGCCGTATCCTTTGAGTAATTCCGTATCAAGAGCCGGACTTAAAGGAGATCCGACAGGGGGCAGCTGGGCAGGATCTCCGACAATAATCAGTTTACAGTCGGTACCGGAATATACATATTCGATCAGATCATCGAGCAGTTTACCGGTTCCGAATAATGAATTATCATAAGCTGTATTGGATATCATTGATGCCTCATCTACAATAAAATAGGTATTTCTATGAAGGTTCCTGTCAAGAACAAAATTGCCCATACCATCTTGTGAGGATTTTTGCCGGTAGATTTTTTTATGTATGGTATATGCATGTCCCTGGGCATAAGAGCCCAACACTTTTGCTGCTCTTCCTGTGGGTGCAAGAAGAAGTGAGCGCATCCTCAGCAATCTGAGAGTTTTGACAATTGAACTGATAACACTTGTCTTGCCTGTTCCTGCATAACCGGTCATGACGAATATTACATCATTGGTATCATTGCATATATAAGTGGCAATTTTACGCAATGCTGCAGCCTGGTCGGGTGTTGGATCATTCCCGAGATTATTGCAGAGGTTATTGTAGATAAGTGAATCACGCATGACAAATCAGTAAGGATAAGCAGAGGCTGTTATATTTTTTTTAAATTTGTCGTAAACTTAATCATTCCGGGTTAAATATGCACTTTACAGTATAACTTCACAAGTTTATCAGGTTAAACAAGGAGTGCAAGAGAAAAGATAAAAATAAAAAACAACTGAATGTCATTTCTGGAACTCTTTGATGAGACACTGGATATTAACTCCACTCATAATTACGGACTCTCTGTTCAGATCAGTCGTGAGGGCCTTGCTTTTACCATCATTGATGACATAAGAAATAAATATATTCTTCTCAGATCATTTGAAGCAGACAACAACAGATTTTTCAATGAAGATGAAATAAAGGAAATAATTGAAAAAGATGATTTCCTGAAAAAATCTTACAAAAAAGTAAATATAGTAACACCCACATCTAAATTTACTATCATCCCTGCGCCGTTATATGACCCTGCCAGAAAAGAAGATTATTTCACTCTCAATCACATAAAGGGAGAAAACGAAACAATTGCAGTAAACAAAATACCTGAACCGGATGCCTTTATCGTATTCTCAGTTATGAATACTCTGTTAGAATTGTCGGAAAAAAATTTTCCTGCAACATATCCCTGTCATCATATTAAACCACTACTTAATCAGTCAGGTTATTATAGTAAA
>DAINPM010000075.1:0-8220 GCA_036743455.1 Bacteroidales bacterium
TAATCACAAAGTGAATCAGATATTATAAGATACTGATTTAAGGTATTATTAATAAAACAGAGGCCGACTTTGGAAGTACGGCCTCTGTGATAATAATTCACATTTATCCGGTTATATGAAAATTTCCGGATTGTTGTTTAAATTCTATTCAAAGAAAGGGACTCCTTGTGCAGCATATTTTTTACAGGCTTCCATGTTAAGGTCAACGCCTATACCTGGTTTGTTTGACACGGTAATGAAGCTATCTTTCACCCAGTCACCTTCATCGAAAGTAACTATTTCTCTATACATAGGAGTTGTATGGAAGTATGACTGCCATTCCATTATAAGGAAGTTAGGCACTGACGCACATACATGAGCACAAGCCATTGCACCGAGGAATGAAGCGACCATATGGGGAGCGAAAGGCACATAATGAAGATTAGCCAGGTTAGCAATACGTTGTCCTTCTCCGAGGCCTCCGCATTTCTGCAGATCGGGCATAACAGCTTCTACTCCTCCTATTGCGAGCAGTTGTCTGAAGCCGTAAGCGAGATAGATATTTTCTCCTGCAGCTATGGGAGTGCTTGTTTCCTGGGAGATAAATCTGTAAGCTTCTACATTATCAGCTGGTATTGGTTCTTCCAGCCACAGGAGGTTAAGGCCTTCAACTCTTTTTGAAATAGCAAGGGCAGTATTGAGGTCATAGCGGCCGTGCATATCAACAGCTATGTCGATTTTCGGACCGACAGCTTCTCTTACTGCAGCCAGCTGATCGTACATTCTCTGTAGTTCACCCTGACTGGCAGTCCAGTTATATCTGTCATATTTATCAGGATCACTTGCATAATCCAGGTCAAATTTTACAGCATTGAATCCCATTTTAACGGCTTCAAGTGCAGACTCGGCAAAATTTTCCGGGGTTGGGAAGCGAACCCTGTAAAGAGCTGTATCGCTATATACTCTGATTTTATCGCGGAATTTTCCGCCAAGCAACTGGTATACCGGAACTTCCAGTGCTTTACCAGTGAGGTCCCAGAGAGCTGTTTCAATAGCAGAGAGGACAGCTACATACATACCACTCTGTGCACCACCGAAGAAACCGCCTCTGCGAAGTTCTTCAAAGATACGGTGGACATTCATAGGATTTTGTCCTACAAGTCTTCTTCCCAGACTTTGAACCAGATGATAAGTACCATTGACTGCATCAACACCCTCGCCAAGACCGTATATATCCTGATTACTGAATATTTTAACAAAAAGTTTTCCTCCCACAAATGCGCACTTCACGTCAGTGATCTTCAGTTCAGAGGGAGTGGAGGATTTTCTTGTTCTCTGTACGGCTTCTTCAAGACCTTTTCCAAAACCAGTCAGAGGGGTAACGCTTGCAGCAGCAGTCATGGCAGCCGCTTTGCCTAAAAATGCTCTTCTAGAGTTCGTGTTTTTCATAGTAATAATTAATTAGGTTATACCATTTGAAATGAGGTTATTATACTTGTGGATACAAAAATAACATATCCGTTTTTCACAATTTTTATTTATACTGTAATTGATAAATAAAAAATTCAGTACTCATAGTAAAGACAATGTAATTTTTCATCTTCAATATGTGGGCAATATAATAAAAAAAAGTGTTTGGTTTCATTCTATGGGGGTATTTATATTTTATTAAATATTGTTAAATGGGTAAAACTGACTATTTTCTTTCATCATGTTCATATTTCAGAATTTCTTCTTCTTTTTAATAATAGTTGTCAAGATCTTAAGTTCGCAAAATAAGTGCTGGCGCACCAGAAAAGGCACGAACATTAATACAAAAATTCAGGGGTGTCTTTTTTGAGACACCCCTGAATAGAAGCATATTGAGCTGTTTTTATAAGAAAAGGATCTGGCAGGATTATCTTCTTCCTGCTCCTTTTCCGGGAGCTACAGCCGGACGGTTCACATTATTTTTATTTGCCCGTGCAGCATTATTGCTTTTTATCCGGGCTTTCTGGCTTTCACCTTTCATTCTTGCCTGGGTACTGACAGCCTGGCCTTGTCCCTGACCTGACTGAGTTCCTCTTGCTGTTTCACTAACAACGGCACCCTGATTTTGCCTTTTGGCACGTGACCGTGTCATTATGGGATCACCGCTTTGCTCCATAGCCTGTATTCTCTGCTCTGCTCTGGCCTGCTGTCGTGCTTCAATTCTCTGTTGTCTTTTGGTTTTCACCTGAGTTCCGGTAACTTCCTGGGCCGATACGCCTGCACTTATTAAAAGAGCTATAGCGCTTATAAGAATTCCTTTTTTCATCTCTTTAAAATTTCTGTTAATAATTTATTGTCATTTCAAATATATTACGTGAAAGATGAAGATATTATGAAAAAACAAAAAAAATGTATTTTCGTGTTATACTGACAATTCCGCTATAATGTTACATATCTGGCTGTAGTGTTTCAAGCAGAACATGAACTTATTACAGTTTTTGTGATAAATTATAATAATTCTTCGGCCTTTCTTAGCTGTATAAACTTTTGTATTGTTACAACTAAAAAAAAGGATTTGCTTATATTAAAATGAAAAATGACTTATATATTTGTTGTATATTGGCCTGAGCCCTGATAATTATTGCGGTTTTTTGATTGTAAAAAAGGATAATGATAAGGGGTAGATGTAGAGAATAATCTTGAGTATATTGATATTTCAAACATATTGTACCATAAATGCAATAAGGAAATGACTGATCTGAGTAGAAATACTAAAAAACCGGTAGTCGGATTACATCTTGGAATTGATATCGGATCAATATCATTGAATACTGTTCTGATTGATAGTGACAAAAGAATCATAGAAAACCGTTACGATTACTGTCATGGTAAACCATTTCACCGGTTAAGGGAAGTTCTCGGGCAAATACTCGGGGAATATAAGGATAATACAATTGAAAGTCTCTCGCTTACGGGAAGTGGAGGCAAGCTTGCTTCAGAGTTGATCGGGGGGCATTATGTAAATGAGATTATTGCCCAGTCGACATCTGTATCAGAATATTTTCCTAGGGTTAAAACAATTATTGAGATGGGGGGTGAAGATTCCAAATTAATTTTCATGGACACCTCTGATGGTGTTATCTCCAAACTCATGGATTTTCAATTGAATAATTTATGTGCTGCGGGCACAGGATCTTTTCTTGATCAGCAGGCAAAAAGGATAGGTGTTTCGATTGAAAAAGAATTTGGTGAACTGGCTTTAAAGTCGGAAAATCCTCCTCGTATAGCAGGAAGATGCAGTGTTTTTGCCAAGAGTGATATGATTCATTTGCAGCAGATAGCCACTCCGGTTCATGATATTGTTGCAGGGCTTTGTTTTGCTGTTGCCCGTAATTTCATAAGTTCGATGGCCAAAGGAAAAAAGCTTGAATTTCCAGTTATATTCCAGGGTGGTGTAGCTGCCAATGCTGGTGTTGAAAGAGCTTTCCGGGAAATTCTGAATGCAGGACCGGAAGATCTGATAATACCTGACTATTATGCTTCAATGGGTGCCATCGGTGCAGTATTACATACATTTTACACTGATGCCAAAGCAAAAGCTGTATTTAAAGGGCTGGATGGTCTTGATCATTATTTAAGCAGCGGTGATACTGAGGGAAAATATATGGATTCTCTTATAGATCCCAAAACTCTTATAAATAAAAATGTCAGGACATTAGTTGTAGGGTCAGATAAAACAGATGTTTACCTGGGCCTGGATGTAGGTTCATTAAGTACAAACGTTGTTTTGATTGATGACGACAATAAGGTTGTTGCCCGGCGTTATTTGCCCACCGCCAGCAAGCCGCTGGAAGCTATCAGGCGAGGGATGCTGGAAATATTCGGGGAAGTTGGGGACAGAGTTGTTGTTAAGGCTGCCGGGTCAACAGGTTCGGGACGTTATCTCACCGGCGATTTTATTGGAGCTGATGTGATACGTAATGAGATCACTGCACAGGCTACCGCAGCAATTGCTTACGACAAAGAAGTGGATACTGTATTTGAGATTGGTGGACAGGACTCAAAGTATATCAGTATTGACCACGGTGTTGTAGTTGATTTTGAGATGAATAAGGTATGTGCTGCGGGGACGGGATCATTTCTGGAAGAACAGGCAGAAAAACTCGGGATTAACATTATTGAAGAGTTTGGTAACCTGGCACTTCAATCAAAAAAACCCACTGCCCTGGGCGACCGTTGTACTGTTTTTATGGAATCGGATCTTAATTCACATCAGCAAAAGGGTGCAAAAACAGAAGATCTGGTAGCAGGTCTGGCCTACTCTATTGTTTTGAATTATCTGCATATGGTGGTAGGGAAAAAGAAGGTCGGTAATCATATTCTCTTTCAGGGTGGAGTAACCAATAATAAAGCTGTTGTAGCAGCATTTCAGCAGGTTACAGGGAAGAAAATTCATGTACCTCCTCATTTTGATGTAACGGGTGCTATTGGTGCTGCAATGCTGGCAAGAGATCATGTAAAAGAAAACAATATAAAGACACGGTTTAAAGGCTGGGATATAAGTAAAATTCCATATACAGTAGATAAGTTCATATGTAAAAAATGTCCTAATTACTGTGAAATAAGAAGAGTCAGGATTGAAGGTGAGAAAAAACCATTGTTTTACGGTGCACGTTGTGAATTATTTGAAGTTGAGGAACGCAAAAACAAAGGTCAGGGCATACCCAATTATTTCAATGAACGGTTAAGTATGCTGATGGGTGATTACCAAGAAGAAGAAAAAGATGACCGGATTTCTATAGGTATTCCCAGAGCACTGATGTTGTTCTATCAGCAATTTCCTTTTTGGAGAACTTTTTTTAAAGAGCTTGGGTTTCGTGTAGTGATTTCATCCGAAACCGACAGTAAGCTGATGAAGAAGTCACTTGATGTAATAGTGGCTGAAACCTGTTTACCGGTCGAAGTTATGCACGGGCATATATATGATCTGCTGGAAAAAAAGGTTGATTATGTCTTTGTACCATTTATTATTACTGAAAAAGCTGACAAAGATGATCCAACATATAACTATAACTGTACTTATGTACAGACTTATCCTTTTATGGTAAAGACCGCTCTTTCTGCGGAAGAAAGGGCGAAATTGCTTATTCCTGCACTTAATTTCAAATATTTCGGCAGGGTTTTGAATAAGGACTTGTCAGATTTCATGTGGGAAAAATTTAAAACACCCCGGAAAAAAGTCATCGATGCCATAATGAAAGCTGACCGGTTGCAGACTGAATATGAGCGTAGCCTTGAAATACGGGGGAAGGAAGTACTGAATAATCTTCCTGATGACAAAGAAAGTGTTGTAGTCCTTGGCAGGCCCTATAACACCGGTGATCCCGCCTTAAATATGAACCTGGTTGAGAAACTTATAAATCTTGATGTAATTCCTGTTCCAACAGAATTTCTGCCAATATCAGGTGAGCATATTACAGATGATTACCGGCAGATGTACTGGCCCAACGGTAAAAGTATCCTTGCTGCTGCACGCATCATTGGAAGGCACAAAAAACTGCATGCTGTTTACATGAGCAATTACAGGTGTGGCCCTGATTCTTTCCTGTCGCATTTTGTCAGTGAAGAAATGGCAGGCAAGCCATATCTCGAACTTGAAATTGATGAACACAGTGCTGATGCTGGTTTGATAACCAGATGTGAAGCATTTCTTGACAGCATGAGGGGTTCAAAGCTTATAAACAAAGTAAGGAATACAGTTTATACACCAAAAGGTTTTTCTTCTTCACCGACGAAAGAACGCACTCTTTATTTCCCGTATATGTGTGATGCCGGAGAGGCTATTGCTGCTGCATCACGAACTTGCGGAATTGATGCACACGTGCTTCCCAGGCAGGATGAGAAGGACCTTGAATTGGGCAGGAAATACACATCAGGAAAGGAATGTTTCCCTATGATCTGTACCACTGGAAGCTTCCTGAAAAAATTAATGGAACCAGGAACCGATTCAAAGAAAATAAGTTTCTTTATGCCCGACCATAATGGTCCATGCCGGTTTGGACAATACAATAAGTTTCAGAGTGTCTTATTCCACAGACTTGGGTATAATGACGTCAGGATTATCTCTCCCAGCAATGATACTTCCTACACAGAGATTTCTGCAGGGCAGGGAACAAAGTTCCGTTATCTGGCATGGAAGGGTATCGTAGCAGTCGATCTGTTACGGAAACTGAAACAGGAACATAAACCCTATGAACTATTACCCGGATCGACGGAACGCATTTACAATGAAGCTCTTTCACAGATTGTTTCCTCGATAGAGCATGGAGCCGGAGATTTAGTTGAGATATTGAGACAGACGGCCCGTATGATGAGTGAAATGCCCATGAAAAATGGTATAAGGAAACCTGTAGTTGCAGTTGTGGGTGAAATATTCATGCGGGATAATCCCTTTTGCAATGGTTTTTTAATAGACAGACTCGAAAAGAACGGAGCTGAAACATGGATTGCACCTTTTGGAGAATGGTTGAGCTATACCACTTACAGATACCGTCGAGACAGTATTTGGAAGGGAGATTATAAGGGATTAATAAAGGCTAATATTCAGGATATTGCGCAAAGAATCGTAGCGAAAAAAATGCAAAGGGCACTTCACGGAATGTATGACAGCCATAGAGATATTGAATTGCATGAGATGCTCAATGCCTGTGGCCCTTATATTCACAGACATTATGATGGCGATCCTGCACTTAATCTTGGTACCTCAGTAATTTTGTCCAAAACAGGTATATCGGGTATTGCAAACATTCTTCCCTTTACCTGCATGCCAGGCACGGTGATAGAATCGGTATCTGACCGATTTAAGCGGGATCATAACAATATTCCTTACGTTAACATAGCTTATGACGGTCAGGACAACACAACCATTGATATGAGGATACAGGCATTTATGCATCAGGCGAGAGAATATGCAGGTATGAAGGGATATGACAAGGACATTAAGAAATTTCATCAATCTGTAATCTCTTTATGATATAGCCGGGCTGACTGTAATCAGAAAAGTTAATACAAGTGTAAAAGCTTCTCCCTTTTTCACACGAATATTTAAGTGTTATTTCAATAGTTGAATGAGACTTACATGTATTAAACAATCATTTCCTTTTGTGTGTTTCTTCTGATGCAAGGTTCATATTATATTTCTTATTTATCCTTAATGTAACCCACTTCCCGGTAATACCTTTCAGCGCCCGGATGCAAGGGTACTCCAAAATTGTGCCATACTGTTTTCGGATCGTAGGTATATACCCTTATGAACCATTTCAATGCCCCGTGATTTTCATCTATTGCCCTTGCAAGATCATAAGCTGCCTGTTCAGGAGTATCATCGCGTGCAAAAACTGATTCTCCTGATCTGCCGAGAGTTTTGATCCTGCGGTTAAGTCCCCTCAGTAATTCCTGTTGCGCTACAACAATCTCAGCATCAACATTTTGTTTTTCTATCTGTTTCAGAAGCTCCTCGGGTAATTCCATGAAATAAAGGTCGAATTTCTGGCTCAGTGTTGTCCATATTGAAGATTCCCTGTTCAGTGCCGGACTGGCCAGGAATCCGGAGATGATATCAAAATCACCTTTTATTGCCTCCTCCTGGGTAGCCCTCATATTTCCTCCCCATGATTCAATATCCTCAGAACTTATTCCATAATATTTAAGTATCGTCATCATATTGGCGTCAGCACCCATTATCCTAACCGGGAGATGTTTTTGTTTTATCTGGTTAAAATCCCTGATTCCCGATTCTTTTCTTACAGCAACGAGAAAATAAAAAGGGTCTTCTATTTTAGCTATAAGACGCAGATTACGGTATCCTTCATTGCCACCCGGAGATCCATTATATGCTGAACTCAACATAGCGCTTGATGTCACCCCGAAATCCACCCTGGCATTTACGCGCACGTTGACGCCATCCTCAAGGTTTACCTCGTCGAGGGGTGGCGGATAGGCATTCTGAGAAACAAGAGGAGGACCGTAGGCCCTGTTGCAGTTACGGCAAAGGATCACAGAATAGCCATAAGGTTTCATTGCGTCCTTCACATAGTCGCCGATCTCTCCCCAGGGACAACCGCTGGCGCAGGCAGAAGCCATGACGGGTCTTTTGACTTTCCATCCCGTTTCTCCGACATCAATGTCTTCCTGCGCCCGGATATTATTCCCTGTCATAATGATAAAAACAGAAATCACAGCAGCAAATAAGCTTCGGTTTTTTACAGATGA
>DAINPM010000075.1:8320-11079 GCA_036743455.1 Bacteroidales bacterium
TAATGATAAAAACAGAAATCACAGCAGCAAATAAGCTTCGGTTTTTTACAGATGAGATGTACAACATATTGAATATATTAATTCTTTTACAAGTTACTAAAAGAAATCTTTGATTAAGATACTAACGTTTATCACATAATTTTCTCCGGAAAAAGGCCGAAAGAAGACAATAATTCAATCGACATTCCGGCTTATCAAAAAAGACACGTTTTCCTTTTAACTCAAAGCGTATGTGTGTTTCTTCCATTTTACCTGTTATCCATTCCGGTAAGGTAAACAACTTTTATCGATGTTATCAGTTATCCCAGGGCTCTTTTATTTTAGTTCCTCTTATGACAATGTTCCCCGGTTCAGGCTGTTGCATGTCAGGAGGGCCCATTCTGCGGCCGGGTGGAGCAAGGATTTCCATTTGAAGGTTATCGTCCTCAAAGGTAAACCTTAATGTTTCATCTGACCCGGGATTGAACATTGACAAGTAGTAAGCTGAGAGTTTGTTCTCTCCTGTCCAGGTGCATATCCCTGCTGTTTGGACTGGAGTGACACCCATTGCATTTGGGTAAACGGTACGGGCAATGGATAGTGTACGGTCGGTCATTCCAGTCAGCCAGGTATCAAGTCCGAATGGAATGTTATGAATTGCGCCAGATGTCACAAAAGTAAGATAACAGTTACCTGATGCATCAAAGCGGAAAAAGATATTACGGATACCTGATTGATTCTCCTCCATCTGATACCTTCTGGTGCTTGTAGTTACCTTTACTGTACTTACTCCGGTAAAGGGTTTTTTTATTTCATATCCTGAAATCGCATCTTTCAGGTCGAATGATTTATCAGTTTTCAGCTTCTTGTCGCTCATTGAAGGCAGCATATCGTAAACCAGACTGTTGAAACCCGCTTCGTCGCCTATACTGCTATGGCAGGCAAGTATGAAATCGTATTCAGGGATCACCATTATCAGCTGGTTCTGACCGCCTATTGCCCGGTAAGAGTTATTACGTCCCATCCATATCTGGTAACCGTATCCCTGAGCTCCATCATCCTCTGCATTTTCTATTTCTTCCTTAGTCCATTCAGGATGCTGAAAGATATGCGGAGTGGTAGCTGCTTCAATCCATTCAGGGTTAAGCAGCTGCTGTCCATTCCAAAGTCCTTTGTTAAGAAGGAACAGGCCCATTTTGGCCATATCGGATGTTTTCATATGAGAACCTCCGTTACCCATGTTATATCCGTCGTTATCCATTTCCCAGATAACGTCCTTAATACCCAGCGGATCAAGTAAGCGTGGTTTAAGATATTCAAGAATTGTAACACCGCTGACTTTTGATATTATATGGGACAGCACATGTGATGCAGTTATGTTGTAGGCAAAAGAGGTTCCCGGATCGTGAGCGAATTCTGCAGCAAGGAACGCTTTTACCTGGCTTAATCCGGAGCCGGCATATCGTGTTGAGGCATGACCCACCGACATGGTGAGCAGATGTTTTACTGTCAGGCTGGCCAGTTGTGGTGAAATTGTATCCGGGAGAAGATCAGAAAAAAAGGAGATGATCTTATCTTCGACGTTCAGCAAACCCTCCTGCACTGCGAAGCCGACAGCAGCTCCTGTAAAAGTCTTTGTTGCAGAATACATGGCATGTTGAAACTGTGGTGCATAAGGTTCCCACCAGTGTTCAGCTATCACCTTACCATGTCGTATCATCATAAGCCCGTGAACATCATAACCTTTCTCTTCAACGGATCTGAAGAAACTGGCAACAGTTTCAGAAGGAACCCCCTGTTCTTCAGGAGTGCTTCGTATTAAGCCATCCTCAAATTTGACAGGAGATTCAGCAGAACGTGAACATCCGTAGGACAATAAACAAGTGATCAGTAATACAAGTGATACAATACAGTAGGAATAATTTGTTTTCATAAATGAATTATTTGAATTTGAAAAAACTTTTGGATCCGCAGAATTTCCCGTTGATTGTGAGAAGGTTTTCATTTAATGTTATAATTTTATATTTATCGGGTTTAATTACCAGATTTTCATTATCTGCAAGTCTGGAGGCATCATTATATAATCGATCATTAAAAAGCACCTACCTTGTTGATCATTAACATATAATGCCAATAATACATTTTGATTATCTGCAAGATAATCTGTAAATTCGATAAAACCTTACAAAATGAATGGAAAAAGAGATTGGCCCGCCTTGCGGGCGGATTGGACCCTTTCATCCTGAGGTTACCTTGCAAAAGAAAACAAAAAGGGTATCTCAAAAGGGCAACTTTTTTTATATGTTCATTTCTTTTTGTTCGTCCAAAAAGAAACGAACCAAAGAAAAAGGGCGCCGGAAATGATAACTTCAGCCTTTTTTGGCAAAATGCCTTTGGCCTCACGCTCCCAAAAAAGGCTGAAGTTCGCGCCATTTCCGGTTTGCCACCGCACCTTCCGCCCAAAATTATTGTTAATAAGTGATGTAAAGTATTGAAAAGAAGGGGGATGCCCGCCTTCAAAAGCCTCAAATTTTACATATTTGAGGTATGCAAACTAAAAGTAGAACAAAGGTAGTCTTAAAGATTACAGTCCCAAGCAAATGTTACTTCTTACACCTTCGTCGGAAGAGATGATACTTCCGAATCATCCGGTTTTAGCGGTAGAAAGTATAAGAACAGGTAGATAATCTATACAGGATTGGCCCGCCTTACCGGCAGACCGGATCCTTTCATCCTGAGGTTACCTTGCAAAGAAAACAAAAAGCCACCCGCTTGTGGCG
>DAINPM010000076.1:0-10766 GCA_036743455.1 Bacteroidales bacterium
TATAACTTATTCCCGATTTTTATTCCGAAATATATTGTTCTGGGAGATATAGGTCCGTATATATATGAAGGATCCCGGTCAATACCCATATCAAAATCAGTTTGATATGAATTAAAGATATTTTTTATTCCGGCAAAGAATCTGACAGAACATCCGTTAAGCTTAATGTCGTAGTTTAACTTGCCACCCATATCAAAAAAGGGATCTGATTTCTTCAGGATACCCTGGTCGGGATCAGGTATCATTGGCCCGAAATATGGTACATACATCCTGCCTGTATAAGTAAAAGTGGAAGAAAAACGCAATTTCTTTGTCAGATCCCAGTCAAGGTTTACATAACCATAATCTGCCGGAGTGCGAAAAAACTCTCTTTTATTGAATTGCTGTGCAATATCATATTTACTTGACTGAAATGTAAAACCTGATATCAATGAGAAATTAGTCAGGGGCTTGAGTTTGAACTCCATATTTACTCCTCTGACAACAGCTCCATCTTCTGCATTTCTTCGAGTATACAGAACCCTTCCGTTCTCATCAGGTTCACCTATTTCGTTAACAAAGGGATCTCTCAGGATAGTATAAAATCCTTCTATCAGCAGACCTGTATTAACAGTTCCAATAAGCTTATTAAAATCGACAGATGCCATGAAACTATGACTTGTCTCCTGTTCCAGTCCCGGATCATTAACATGTATTACCTGTCTTGCACCAGATGTTTCAATATGCAGATCTTCATTGAAGATCTGAGGAGCTCTGAAGCCCTGGGAATAGCTGACACGGGCCCGTAAACAAGGAAATAATTCATACATCAGACTGATTCTCGGACTAAAGACATTACCCTCACTCGCCTCTTCTGATTTTGCATTGTCAATAATTCTATAGCGGTCCAGTCTTCCTCCCAATCCTAATTTTAATTTGTTTAATTTAAGGTCATATTGAAGATACCCTCCATAAATGGAAGAGGATTGGTCAGAAACAAGAATGTTCTCTGTGTGAGGCACACTTATTATTGAATCATTGATAATAACAGCATTATCATAATCAGGATATCCCAGTTTTTTATCCCTGAGAGTACTGCCTGTCTTTTCAAGACCTGCAATCAAAGAAGAATTGCCAAGATACAATTTATACTGAATACCTGTATTGTATGTCAGGTCTTTTGAGAGTCCGTAATCTTTTAATGATTGATTTGCACCGTAGTATGAATTACGGACAAGGTTCTGCATAGAAAAATACACAGAGAGAAGATCGTAATCACGGAAATACTGTTCAAAAGTAAAAGCTCCTGTTGTTATATTATGCCTGACTGTCTCCGACATATCTCTTTCATGAATGGGGTAATCGTGTTTATTACCTCCGTCTCTTTCCTCTTTTATATTGAAGAAATCAAGGGAAATTTTATTTCTTGTTCCAAACTTATGGTATAATGTACTGCCTATTGTAGTGTTATTCATTGGAGATATCTCGGAGAAATCGTCTCCATTGGCATCAAACATTTGTCTTTCTCTTGTAAAACCGAAAAGTGACATTCCCGTTTTGGCATCACTTGAATTCACTGAAATATTCAGATCAACAGAATTGTCAAGTGCAACACCGCCTGTTCCTTCCATTCCAACACCTGTAAGTCCCGTATTGATCCCGGCTTCATAGGCATTATTCATTGGCTCGGAGAGTATAATATTAACAATACCTGCAATGGCGTTGCTTCCGTACAGAGCTGATCCTCCTCCTCTTATCACTTCAACTCGCTCAATCATATTGGCAGGTATCAATTCAAGACCATAGACACCTGCCAGTCCACTGAAAATAGGACGGCTGTTAATAAGTATCTGGGAATAAGGCCCTTCCATGCCATTCATTCTGACCTGCGAAAATCCACAATTCTGACAATTATTTTCAATACGGAGGCCCGGAGCAAAATTAAGTCCTTCCATCAATGTTACTGATTGTGAGGATGAAAACATTTTAGGAGACAGGGTATTTACTATTGTCACTGCTTCCACTCGTTTTATTTCACTTCTGTCAGCTGTTACAACAACTTCTTCAAGACCAAAAACATCCTCTTCAAGAGAAAAATTTATTTCTTTAGTTTCTCCTGAAGTTATTGTAATCTGTGTCTCAACAGGTTTAAATCCTATTGCTGTTGCCTGAAGCATATGTGTCCCTGGAGGAAGGTTAACAAGCATGTAGTGACCGCTCTCATCAGTGTTGATACCATAGGTTGTGCCTTTGATACTGATCGTAGCAAAAGGAATATGGTCTGAGTTACTGGTAACATGACCAACAATGTTGGCATCTGATCTTTTCTGAGATAATAGTAAAGGGCAATATATAAGGATTAGACATAATATACTTAAACATTTTTTCATCTTAACATTAAAAAAAATCACGCAAAAATTAGTATTAAAGAAATTTCTATATAAAAAAAGAATGACGATTTCTCCAGAATAATTATTTGTGTAATAAAAAGGTTGGAGCCCTGGGCCGGTTGGAAGAGATAAGACAGAAATTCAGGATACGGCTTCGTTTCTTATTAAGTATACAGAAATTCACTATATTACGGAATATAGTGACTCCTGAATATGTTAAAATGACAATAGCAATAAAATTAGAAATAAACTGAATCAGAAGAAAGCCTTTTTCTGAGTGATTATGATTAACAGGAATATCCCCGGAATGATTCTTATAAGGGTGTGAATGGACAATTGTTACTCCATCAACTAAATGTGTATGATAGAAAAATGTTACAGATATAAAATAACCTGTAAAGAGTATAAGCAGAAGATACCCTGCAAATTTTTTATTTGTTCGTAATGAGTTTAGAAACTTCATATCTCTTAAAAGAGACTCCAAATATAGAAATTTTTATTCTCTGCGTGAAATCCATAACAGTTAAAAACTGTTTAAATAAAAATTCCGGAATTTATTTACTATAACACCCCTGTTGAATGTTTTTTATTTTTTAACCTTTACAACATTATTCAAGTTAATGTTTTCAGTGATTTACCACCTGTGGGTGATATTTTATTTTGAGGATAATCAAGGTAATTCATATCTGTCAACAGGTTTTTCGTTTGACAAGCCCACTAATCTTCTTAAAATACCATGAATAGAAGCAATTGGAAGAAAGACCAGACCTGCCAATTGCATACCTGTTTCATATATCAGTGAACTGTTTTTATAGGGTTTGCCCATTATTCTTGAAACAAATGCGCTGTAAGGTATACCGTAAATATTACCTGCCATCATTAACTGAACTGCCGACAGGATAATTACGGCTTTCTCTTTTCCGTATTCCTTTACTATAGCTTCATAGGCATCTCTCTTCGGCAGGCCTCTGCTATCTGCAAAATGCTGTGCAAATACTATTGCTTTGGCCTCTTCTGGTTTTATAAATTCTCCGTCACCACTGAGAAAGCTAAATATTTCTTCATTATTCATTCCCTGTTTCAGTGCCATATAGGAATGGGCAAAGGAACAGGCTGCACATCCGTTAACTTCTGTAACCGCCAATTGCAGACGCTCAATGAAATCCTTTTCAAGAATTTTTTTTTTGTTCCCTATCATTTTAGCTATGGCAACAGGCAACATTAAAAAAGCTTTATACATTTCACAATAAGTGAATTTTCTTTTGTATTCAGATCTTGAGCTAATTTGTTCCGGTAATTTTATGTTTTTTAACATTGTTAAAACAGTAGAATAAAGAAGATGTTTTAAACAACTTTTTTTATTCGATTATGGATTATATCTGCTGCCCAGTATCAGTTTATCACCGGAATCATCAACCTCATACAGCTGTGGTTTTCTTGGTCCGTTACCTTCGGCATGGTGTATAATTAACAAACGCTTTCCTTCAAAGGTGGTGAATAACATACCGTGTCCGGAGTTGTCACCCTTAAATGCTTCCTTTTCCTGGATCCATGGACCTTTGATTGTTCCCGACTCAGACCATGCCACACCCTGTGCATATCTGTTTTCGCCCCAGCTCGACCATAACATTCCCAGCCTTCCGGTTTTTGTTCTGAACATCTGGGGTCCGTCGGTAACCCATCCCGGCATTTTCAATCCGAAGGTAGCTTCCCCTATGCTATTCATCTCTTTGGACCATGGTGCTTCACTTGCACGGAAAATAGTTACCGGGTCAGCAGTCCGGTGAGTAAGGTCCTTTGAAAGGGGCATGTAAGCCATTGTTCCGTCTATAAGCTGTGTCCATTCATGAACGATCACCATATATGTGGTATCATTTTCCGTATAGAGAGTACCATCAATAATATCCCAATCTTCCGGACCGAGACAAAACTCCCGTTCGGCAACCAGAGGTTTATAGGGTCCTTCCGGTTTGTCAGATATCAAAAGCTGAGTCTGGTTACGCGGCACATTGTAACGGCGTGGTACTACCTGGATCAGTGTACTATGGTCACTCCAGGTCCCGGCATAATAGTATTTATCTCCTATATGGTGAATCTCTCCTGCTGCGCAGAACAGACCATCCATCCATGTCCCTGTAAGATCAAGGATTGAAAAAGGACCGGTCCACATCTTCAGGTCTTTACTTTTGTATAAACGACCACCTGTACCTGTCAGATAGTATGTTTTTGAATCTTCATCGGGGTATATAAAAGGATCGCTCATTGACAAATCGTCGAAAGAAACTGTCACTATTTCAGGTTCCGGACGTGGAGGTCGCATCATTGGCTGCTGTCCTGGAGTTCCGACAGGGGGTCGTACTCCTCCGAAATTTCTCTGCCCCGGATTGGCAGGAGGTGCCTGTTCGCCTGGTACAAGAGGCTTCTTTTCCCTTGTTTGTGCCTGCGCCATGGAATTTTCAAGGTTTCCGGCCATAATTACTGCAATAAATGCGAGAGCTAAAGAAACATTCAAAAATTTACTCATAATAATCTGATTTTAGTTTTGAGTGATCAGCAAATCATATAAATTAAATGTTAAATATACACTAAATCATATAAAATATTCTTCTCTTACTGGAAATTTTACAAAAAATACCTGATTTTTATGAAATCCATTAAATCTGTAAAAGAAAATCCATCATTTAGATTACGAGTCAGTTTGCCAGTAAATCAAACATTTTTCTTGTTTAACTTTTCTCTGGTATCCTCCAGGGCCGAGTCTGTCCCAAAGACATACAGGATATCTCCCTGTCTCAGACAGGTTTCCCCATGTGGTATAAAAAGACCGGTATTGCCTCTGGCCATTATCAGGATAGCATCTTTATGAAAGGCTATTTCTTTCACCTTAAGTCTGTCGATATTCGGATTGGTTATTGGGATTTCTTCTACTGAAAAATTTTCGAATGTCTCAATAAGGGCATGATAAGTTGTGGGTCGCACAATAAGTGTTTCTATAGTTGTTGCCATCACCCTTCTCACATCTATTGTCTGAACATCCAATCTCTTGAGTTCCTGTTCAATCCTGATCGAATTAGCCATGGAAATGATTTTCTCATGATCAAGATCTCTTCGCAACATTTCACAGATCTTTATATTGGTTTCTTGTGATCCGGTATCCACAAAAACAAAACCTGAATTTGTCAGATTTAGTTTTTTATATGTTTCCGGGTCGAGTCCGTCCATAGCATAAACCATCAATCCCTTTGATAATATTTCGCTATAGCGTTTTCTATCGGCTTCAATAATAACTGAGGGCTTCCCGTGTATACTAAGACGTCTGGAAAGCAGCACCCCCTTACTGCTCCCTCCCACTATTATTGTTGTACCTTCAGGTTGTCTTTCCAATTTATTAATATAATTGTAAAAAACGGGGCCAATAAAACAGGTAACAACAGCCATTATTATGAAACTGGCATTGATTCCTGGTGAGATAACTCCCAGTTCTAACCCTATTGCCGAAGCAGCTATAATAAGGCTCAGACGGGAGGAGAGCAGGAATCCGGCAGCCAAAGCTTTCCTTGTTCCGAATTGTTTAACCAACAGAAATGACGGTATGATTTTGATAGCCATTACTATAAGGAACAGTATTATCAGAAAGGGGACAAGAGTATATTCAAACTCCTTCAGGGCTGATGGATCAAATTTTACTCCTACCATAATAAAAAAGACAGGTATAAAGAAGCCGTAACCCAGTCCGTCAAGTTTGACCATTAACAATGACCTTCCCCTCTGAAGGAAAAGCGACATAAGGATGCCACATAAAAAAGCTCCCAACAATATTACTTCGTTGCTTATGTATTGGCTTATTACAACGAATATAAGTAATAAAAATATTGTACCCCTTATACTAAGCTGCGATGCAGCATGAGATAGCTGAAAGGATATTTTCTTTAAAACCGACAGACCACTAAAACGTTTGCCTATACGGTAAAAGGCGTAAAAGAAAATGAAAAGTAAAAAAAGGTAAGTAATTTCTATCCTGAATCCGTTCATCAGGATATAAGCTGTGAAAGTAAACAATATTATACTTAGAATATCTGCTACAGCAGCAGAGATAATCATAGTCTGCCCGTAAGCACATGAAGCCTCTCCTTTGTTTTTCAGAACAGGTAATATAATGCCCACTGAGGTAGTACACATTATCAGTGTAAAATACCAGTTGTTTTCAATCTCTACAATTCTTGAAAGCCCCAGTGTTCCTGCAAATGCAAGGATAATTGTAATAATAAAATATAAAAGAGCTATAACCATGGTATTATTCCTGAACCCCTTATAGTGTATCCTCCCTCTGGGTAAAGAATTCCTAACCTGATCCATATCTATTTCCAAACCACTCAGAAACATCAGGAAGATGAATCCGGTCAGTCCAAGAAATTCTAAAATATTTGTGCTTTCTGGAGTTATGTTAACGAGCAGGAATCTGCCTGCCAGATAGCCTATGAAGATTTCTGCAATTACCGAAGGAATCCTTTTCATCTTCAGTATTGACAATACCATGGGGATTATCCAGGCCAGACCCATCACAACAAGTAAAGGGAAATAGTCATATTTAAAAGAAATACTCAGCAGATGTGTCATTGATCATTATTTGCTTAAGGGCTAAATGCAATATACTATTTTTTTACCCGTAATAAAACCTGCCGTAAAAATATCCACATGATAATATCTGCATTGTAAAATACACTATATAACACATATTCAATATATTGACATACTATAGTCTTGAATTTGAAGATATAATACAATTGCGGTTATTCATTTTACAAAATGATCAGGATTTATTTTATTGAACAGGATATTATATATTTGATAATGAAATAAATTTCTTTCCATGGTAAAGATTTGGAAAGAAATTTATCTCAGTTATTTTTATCAGCTGTTGTAAAGTGGAGATGATAATTTATAGCTGTCTGTTTATTGTGTTGGAAACCTAGCAATTGGCTTAATGTGGTCTTAGAAAATTAAAATTATGGATAAAAATTTATTGAAAACACTTACCGGGGAAATCCTTCAATCGAGTATAATAGATAATGAATTGTATGTTAAATACGATGTGAAACGCGGGCTAAGAGATATATCCGGTCAGGGGGTTTTAGCAGGTCTTTCCAAAATATCCGGCGTTCGTGGTATGGAAATGAGAGACGGTGAATTACACCCTGCTGAAGGACAACTAATATACCGGGGTATTGATATAAACAAAATAATTGAAGGATTCACTTCAGAGGATAGATTCGGTTTTGAAGAAACTATTTATCTGCTCTTATTCGGAAAATTACCGAATGCCTCACAATTAGATTCTTTTACTGAATTATTGAAGGAGTACAGAAAATTACCACATGGTTTTATCAGGGATACAATAATGAAATCACCCAGTAAAGATGTGATGAACACACTTGCAAGAAGTGTCTTGTCTCTCTACAGTTACGATGATAATCCTGATGATACTTCGCTGGAAAATGTCCTAAGTCAATCTCTGTCTCTGATATCAAATTTTTCATTAATAGCTGTATATTCCTATGCGGCGATTTTATATTACTTTGACAACAAGAGCCTGATAGTTCATAAACCGGTAAAAAAACTGTCTTTAGCTGAAAATTTACTGCACATGTTAAGGGCTGATAACGTATATTCAAAACTTGAGGCAATACTCATAGACCTGGTCCTGGTATTGCATGCAGAACATGGAGGAGGGAATAATTCGACATTCACAAACCATGTGGTTTCATCTTCCGGAACAGATACCTATTCAGCTATAGCATCGTCTGTATGCTCTTTAAAAGGGCCGAGGCATGGTGGTGCAAATATTAAGGTAACCCAGATGATGGATGATATCAAGCAGAACATCAATGCCTGGGAGGATGATGATGAGATTGCAGCGTATCTGAATAGAATTCTTGCAAAAGAGGCTTTTGACAAACTGGGATTAATCTACGGAATAGGACATGCGGTATATTCTCTGTCTGATCCGAGAGCGGTAATATTAAGAAGATATGCAGAGAAACTTGCCCGGGAAAAGAATTTAACTGATGAATTCGATCTGTACGCAAGGGTAGAAAAACTGGCCCCTGTTGTTGTGTCAGAACATCGTAAGATGTACAAGGGTATAAGTGCAAATGTTGATTTCTATTCAGGTCTGGTATATAAAATGTTAAATATCCCGCCGGAATTATTTACTCCCTTATTTGCGGTAGCCAGAATAACAGGCTGGAGTGCTCACAGGCTGGAGGAGATCGCTAACAAGGGAAAAATTATTCGACCAGCCTATAAGAGTGTAGTAACAGATGAAGAATATATTAAATTAAAAGACAGATAGTTGTATTTTGTCAGGCAAAATGGAATCAGAAGCTTCAAATGGTATTGAGTAAGATTGCCTGAATGATTTATTTCAGTTTCCTGGTTTGTTCACGCTGTCATTGTGGATGGTTTTTTCTCTGTCATTTCGCGGACAAAGCTTCAAAGAACAAAAAAAATGCTGCTTTTCAGCAATAATAAAGGGCATGATTCAGTTATTAACCTTTAAACATAGACCTATCATAATGTTTATTAGAATTTATCAAATGTTTCATATTCGTAAAACAAAATCAATTATCATGAAAAGAAATGTATTATTTTTTGCAGGGTTGATTGCCCTCTTAAGTCTGTTTTCATGTTCTAAAGATGATGATCCTGAAAACGCTTTTAAATTTGACGGACAGGAGTATCTGATCAATGATGTATACCTTCTTGAAGAAGTTTTCAATGATGGTACCAATAGTGAGATGCATGTTTTCCAGTTTGTTTTCGGTAATATTTCCGGCAACGATACCACTACCTTTGCCCTGGCAGTATATGATGAGGAAACAAATACCCTCGGGGGCAACTATCCCTCTCTGGGCTTTACCGATGATGAACAAAGGATGATCAATCCATTTGCTCTCTTTTTTCTTAGCGGAATATCTGTCGATGGAGATAATTTCTACCTGACAGGAGAAGGAGGCAGTGTAGACGTTGAGATCGACAACAACGGAATTTATTCTTTGACTTTTAACGATATAAGTGTTGGCGAATACGAATCAATCGGTGAAAATGAGAATTATAATGAAATCGGTACCGTTTCCGGTTCATATGAAGGTATTATTCATAAAGAGGTTGAGGAAGTCGGGATTACCAAAGGCAACGTGATGCATGAGCGTCTCAATAAATTACTTAAGAAGGTTAATTGATCATTAATAACAAAAGAGTGTATCTGAAAAACTCTTTTTAACCCCTTTCTCCTGAAGAGAGTGTATTGGTTTTTATCGTCAATACATTTCCTTCGGGAGATTAAAGGGTTAAAATAACTTCATTTCATTTTTCTTCTTCTCTTATCTGTACCCTGCGTATCTTACCGCTTATTGTTTTGGGAAGTTCAGTAACAAATTCGACTATCCTGGGGTATTTATATGGAGCTGTCACTTTTTTAACATGTTCCTGTAATTGTCTGGCTAATTCGTCGCCGGGAGCATAGTTTTTGGCAAGGACAACTGTTGCTTTTACTATCTGTCCCCTGTCAGGATCGGGAACTGCAGTAACAGCACATTCAAGAACGGCAGGATGTTCAATAAGAGCACTCTCTACTTCAAAAGGGCCAATCCGGTATCCCGAACTTTTAATAATATCATCCGCCCTGCCGACAAACCAGAAATAACCATCCTCATCGCACCAGGCCATATCACCTGTTCTGTATACTCCGTCGTACCATACACTCTTTGTCAGTTCATCATCACGGTAATAGCCTTTGAACATACCCACAGGTTTTCTTTTCCCTGTATATATCACAATCTCGCCTTCATTACCTATCTCGCACGAATTTCCTTTCTCATCAACAATGTCAATATCATATCCCGGACTTGGCTTACCCATTGAACCGGGTTTAGGATCCAACCATGGATAAGTGGCTATTGCCACAGTACATTCCGTTTGACCGTATCCTTCCATCAGCCTGATACCGGTTTTTTCAAAGAAATACCTGTATACTTCCGGGTTCAACGGCTCTCCTGCAACAACACAGTTAACAAGAGAGCTCAGATCATACCTGCTCAGATCTTCCTTAATAAGAAAGCGGTAAATAGTGGGGGGAGCACAGAAAGTAGTGACTTTATATTTTTCAATAACCTTAAGTATATTTTCGGGAACGAACTTATCAAAATCGTAAGTCATTACAGCACTCCCTGATAACCACTGGCCATATATCTTGCCCCATGCCGATTTTGCCCAGCCGGTATCAGCAATAGTAAAATGCAGACCGTTATCCTGCACTTTCTGCCAGTATCTGGCAGTCACAATGTGTCCGAGCGGATAAGTAAAATCGTGAGTCACCATTTTGGGCATACCTGTTGT
>DAINPM010000077.1:0-10658 GCA_036743455.1 Bacteroidales bacterium
ATCAACAAAACAGGGGGTTGGGGGTCAACAAAACAGGGGGGTTGGGGGGTCAACAAAAACAGGGGATCAACAAAAAAACAAGTTGCGCGATGTATTTCAAATTTTCAGATAGAAATCCTTTGTCAGATTAATATATTCATCAGTAAATTCATGTCTTTTACCATGTTCAATGGTTAGAAAGCTTTCATGAATTTCTGACTTTGTACGCGAAAAAGTGAGAATCAGTCTTTTTATTTCACCTGTTGGCAAAGGCCTGATCTTTAAAATCTTATTGCAATAGAGACCATGTTCCCGGGCTTCCGCAACCAGCACAATACCTTCAGCATAAGGCATAATGACCTGAAATCTGCCATTCCGGGATAACAGCCCTGAGACTCCGGCAAGCAGTTCCCCGGCAGAAAGTGAAATATCATGCCTTGCCGCTGCTTTAAGTGGATCAGGATTAAGTAACGAATTGCTGAAGAAGGGAGGATTTGAAACAACAAGGTCAAACCTGACTGATCCCGGATGATATTCCTGGAATGTTGTATTTATAATCTTTATCCTGTCGCTCCATTTGCTGATGCTTACATTTTCAGAAGCCTGACTGGCTGAATTAATGTCTGGTTCGAGGGCTGTGATTTCTGCTCTGCAACGCTGGGCAAGCATTAATGCAATCAGGCCGGTTCCTGTTCCTATATCAAGTATCTTCCCTGCTACTGAAATATCAGCACACGCACCAAGCAGAACACCATCGGTTCCTACTTTAAACGCACTACGGTCCTGGTAAATAGTAAACTGCTTAAAATGAAAAAAACTATTTGGCATCCTTGTTTTCTGTCTGTTGGATTGACAAGAGTCAGGATCATATCATAACTAAATTAGATACTGTTAAACTCCTGATTATTCAATAGGTAAATTATATGCCCCCTTAGTTACCAGCTTCATATTATCAGGTGCCCTGATTATCTCGGCAAAACCTTTGTCTCTTCTTCCTGCCTCTGTCCTTGTCCTTCTAAGGTAATACAGTTCGTTCTCTCTTTTGATCAACTCGAGTATATAACTGCTCCCCTCCGATCTCAGGACCGATTCCTCAGGCACAGCATATACAGTATCAATTGTGGTTATTATATCTGCTTCGACATATGCATTTTTTATAAAGGCTGATCTGTTTGGATCATCAATTCCCGCATAGCAAATGATCGCTTTTGATTCCTCCTCAACATCTTTGCCTATCGATTTCAGCGTGGCGTTGAAAGTTTTATCAGGACTACCTATCAGGCTGAATCTTACTTTTTGCTGTTCTTTAAGATAAGCCATGTCTTTTTCAAATATTGCAAGTTTTAGTTGAAACAATGAAGGATCAATGACTTCCGCCAGAGTCATTTGCTGTTCAACAAACTGACCAACCGACACATCAACTCCACTTATATAACCATTGAGAGGTGATTCCAGGCAAAAAGTCTCATAGAGGTTCCCTTTCTCGATTTCAGATACATCCAGGCCAAGGATCCTGATCTTCATCTTCAGGGCTGAATATTTTGCTTTTGAGGCATTGAATTCACTTTCAGCCTGTATCAGTTCTTTCTCAGTACTTATCTTATCACTGAAGAGTGATTGTATACGTTCATATTCGGACTTTAACTTCTTAAGCTGGCTGGCTGTTTCAGCCATATTGGTTTGGAGTTCAATAAATTCATTCCCACCAAGCTCAAAAAGTACCTGCCCGCTTTTTACCTTCTGTCCGCCTGAACAGTAAATCTTTTTAACGAGTCCCGGAACCGGGGAACTGATCCAGGCACTTCCCGATGGTTTTGTGATAATATATCCGTTACATTTGATTGTACCTTCAAAAACCATTCTTACCGGTTCACCAATGGCCATCCCTCCTGTATCAAACTGCTCCTGTGTTACAATTATAAAATTCTCATTCGTTTCCGGAACCTGAGTACTATTATTCTTATGGGAACAGGAACCATGTATGACAACTATTGCCAATAGGAATATTAATCTCTTCATGTAACTTAATTTTGGAATGTTAAATAGATCTGTTCAAGTATGCAGGTATTATACTGCAGAACATTTTCAAGATAATTAAATTTAAGTTGTACTGCACTTTCAAAACTACTAGTGAACTTTAAGAGGTCTATTTCTCCCTTTTGGTAGCTAATCAGCGCTGTCCTCAATATCTCATCATATAATAATCGTCCGGACTTATTATAGTATTCAATATTTTCCATAAGTCTGTGTTGTTCACGAAGGTAATCTTCAGCCCTGTTTTTCAGTGTGTTAATCTCATATTCCGTCAGAAGCTGCCGTGCATCCAGGGATATCCTGGAAGACCTGATTCTTGATCTCTGGCTTCCGAAGAAAACCGGAAGGGCCAATCCTACCTGGAAACCATTGTAGTATTTTGAATTTTCATACTCATTAGTCCCGGTGAAATAATTAAGCGATAGATCAGGAAGCATCCTGTTCCTTTCAATCTTCAATAATGCTTCGCTATATTCATTTTGCAGTCTTATAAGTTTCACTCCCGGAACAGACTCAAAATATATTTCTTCGTGAGACATTAATTCGATTTCCGGTGCCACAGTAAAATCCTCCTCAAAGTTCATCAGAGTCTTCAGCTTTTGATACTGAGTCCGGATGGAGTAGGCTGTACCGTCGAGGTTTAACCTTGCCTGCTGTTTACGTGCTTCTATGTTAAGCAGATCCAGTTGGCTAATATCTCCCTTTTTATATCTTGATTCACTGTTGATAAGAAGCCTGGAATATAGACTGTCAATACTTTTATAAAGCGTGTTTTTTGCAAGAAGATTCTGAATATTATAGTAACAAAGTGATATCTCCTTCTTGAGGTTTTGAATGCGTGACTCAAGGAGTAGTCCGGCTTTTGAAACGTCTATTTTCCTGGCTTTCATTTCAGCGGCATACATGGTAGGAAAGCTTATTTCCTGTTCTATCCCCCATACTTTGAGAGGATAACCGCCGGGAGCAATATTGTTCTGGTCATAACCGTAAGAAAAGGTCGTTTTACCCGGATCGAAAGCAGTCGCCTTCAAGGCCTTACTCTCATTTACCTTTAATGAATATGCATTAATTTCCTTGTTCCCGGTAATGGCAATCTGGATTATCTCAGAAAGTTTAAGCTGCTTTGGCTGAGCAAAAGAAGACAGGGCCGGCACAATCAGCAACAGGATAAGTATGACAGGTTTTGATCGTATTACCCTGAAGGGGAAGAATTTGAATCCTGTAACATTATAGAAAATCTCAAATAGCAGTGGTAATGCTATCATGGTCAGCATAGTTGAAGTTACAAGTCCTCCGATAACGACTGTTGCGAGGGGTCGTTGTACTTCTGCGCCTGCCCCTGTTGAAACTGCCATCGGAAGAAATCCCATTGCTGCAGCTCCGGCTGTCAGAAGAACCGGACGGAGTCTGTCCCTGGTTCCTCTGAGTATAAGTTCTTTCATATCTGTAATTCCGCTATGCTGTAGATCCTTCAGATGTTCGATAAGAACAATCCCGTTCAGGACCGCGATACCAAAGAGGGCTATGAAACCTACACCGGCCGAGACGCTGAAGGGCATACCCCTTATCCACAAAAGAATGACACCTCCAACAGTAGCTAAAGGTATTGCCGTGAAGATCATCAGGGCATCCTTTAGAGATTTGAAGGCAAAATGAAGAAATATGAATATCAGCAGAAGGGCTACCGGTACAGCGATGAGAAGTCTTTTGGTGGCATTCTGAAGATTTTCAAACTGCCCTCCATATTCAATATAATTGCCCGATTCAAGAGCAACGTTGGAATTTATAATATCACGGATATCCTTCACAACAGATTGAAGATCGCGGTTTCGCACATTGACGCTTACTACCACTCTGCGGTGTGTATTCTCCCTCGATATCTTGGCCGGCCCCTCTGAATAGCGGATATCTGCAACTTCCTCCAGTGGTATCTGATTCCCGTTATTAAGGGGTACATAAAGTTGTTTTATATTATTTATATCTGTTCTGTTCTCCCTGTTTAATCTTACAACCATATCGAACCTTTTTTCGCCTTCAAAAACTGTTCCTGCTGTTTCACCGCCAAAAGCTGTGGAGAGATAATTATTCATATCCTTGATATTAAGACCATAATAAGCGATTTTTTCACGGTTGTAGGCAATCCTGACCTGTGGAAGCCCTACTGTTTTTTCAAGGATCACATCACCTGCACCGGGAATATCTGAGATGAGGTTCTTAATCTCTATTGCTTTCTGGTTAATATAATCCAGGTCCTCCCCGAATATTTTGATCGCTATGTCGGCCCTGACACCTGTGATAAGCTCATTAAACCTCATTTCAATAGGTTGTGTGAATTCATATTCAAGACCTGGAAGAACAGAAAGGGCATTCTTAAACTTTTCAGCCAGCTCCTCCTTTGTTGATGCAGACACCCATTCTTCCTTTGGTCTCAGTTTTATTATCATGTCTATTTCTTCCATCGACATTGGATCCGTTGGCACTTCTGCTGCACCGATACGGCTTACAATCTGCTCGACTTCAGTGAATTCAGAGATGAGAATATTCTCCATTTTCGTAGTCGTCTCAATAGTTTTGGACAGGGATGTACCGGTTTTCAGCACAGGCTGGATAACAAAATCCCCTTCATCGAGAGTGGGAACGAACTCTCCTCCTATTCTTGTAAACAGGATAACTGTGATTATCAGAGAGGCTATTGCAGCTCCCAGAACTATACGTTTATGTCCGCACGACCATTTAATGACCGGCTCATAGGAACGATGTACAATCTTCATTATCCAGCCTGAAATACCGTCCTTTTTTCTCGTTGTTTCTTTAAGGAAGATACTGGATGCCACAGGCAACCATGTCAATCCGAAAATCATTGCCCCGAGTATCGCAAATGAAAATGCCAGGGCCATTGGCCTGAACATCTTTCCCTCCACACCGCTCAGAGAAAGTATGGGGATGAAAACGATAAGGATAATTATCTGCCCGAAAATGGCAGAGTTCATCATTTTGGAGGACCCTTCATAGGAAATATTGTCGAGCAGAGATTGTTTTGCAACACCACTTACTCCTGCCAACTCATCTCTTCTGGTCATTATCCTCAGGGCAATATACTCCACAATTATTACTGCCCCGTCAATTATTATCCCGAAGTCGAGGGCCCCGAGGCTCATCAGGTTTGCATCGATACCGAAGATGTACATCATTGATATTGTGAAGAGTAAAGCCAGAGGGATCATTGAAGCAATTACACCGGCAGAACGTAAATTTCCCAGTATCAGAAATACGATGAGAAACACTATCAGAGCTCCGAAAATAAGGTTCTCGATAACGGTCAGGGAAGTTTTTGCTATCAGTTCACTTCGTTCCAGGACCGGATTAATATATACCCCCTCGGGAAGATTCTTCTGGATTTCCTCAATTCGCTTCTTGACTTCGTTAATAACCTCTTTAGAGTTAGCATTTTTAAGCATCATTATCTGTCCGAGAACGGTTTCACCTTTACCATTGGCAGTTATTGCCCCGAAGCGATTTGCATATCCATACCGAACATCAGAAATATCTTTTATAAGTACAGGTACTCCATTCCTGTTATTGACAACGATATTCTCAATATCATCAAGAGATTTTACCTGCCCGTCACCCCTAATGAAATAACTTTGATTTGTCTTTTCAATATAGGCGCCTCCTGATATACTGTTATTTGATGCAATCGCATCAAATACGTCCCTCAATGTTAAATTGACACTTCTGAGCCTGGCCGGATCAATGGCAATCTCATACTCTTTCAGATAGCCTCCCCAGCTGTTAATTTCAACCACGCCATTTATTCCTGAGAGTCTTCGTCTTACAATCCAGTCCTGGATTGTCCTAAGATCCATAGGTGTATACAAATCATCGTATCCAGGTTTTACATCAATTGTGTACTGATAAATCTCACCAAGGCCTGTACTAATAGGGCCCATTTCAGGTGTTCCAAATCCTTCCGGAATATTTTCTGATGCACTTTTTATTCTTTCCGCAATCAGCTGTCTAGGAAGGTAAGTACCCATATTATCCCTGAAAACAATAGTAACCACCGACAGGCCGAATTTGGAGACCGATCTTATCTCACTTACACCCGGAAGATTTGCCATCTCCATTTCAACAGGAGCTGTGATAAACTGTTCTATCTCCTGAGTCGAAAGATTAACTGAAGTTGTAATAACCTGAACCTGGTTGTTGGTAATATCGGGTACTGCTCCGACGGGGATCTTTAACACGGCAAAAAGCCCAAAGGCCGTGATTGTAAATGTAAAAAGAATAACTATGAGTTTGTTTTTCAGACTGAATTTCAGTATTTTATCCAGCATATTCGCAGCGTTTTTCGAGGCCTGTATTGGTTAACCGATCAGACTTTACAGATTTAATGAACAGCTTAAAATTAGAAAAAGGTTTCGACAATTACCGGTAATAAGTGAAAAACTTAGTTCCAGCAGAAATGCTGTAAGATGATAACACCTTATGGTAATTTTTATTAATTAAGCTGTCTTTCCAGATATTTTCAGTCGTCGCTGCTATATAAAAAATGTCAGTACAGGTGATAAGAATACATATGTTCTCTCTGAACTCGACTTCAGTGCCTGCAAAAGGTTTATATATTACTTCATCACCTGTTTACACAATCCCTGAATTTGCTTTTTAATATTATCAAAAAGTGCTTTAAGAATATTTCACATATTCCCTCACTGCTTTGGATCGTTGGTTTATTCTGAAACATTTCGCAATCCGCTTTGCTTCAGGGTTCCGTATCCACCTGTTCAATGGGACTGAAATATCCTGAATACATGTGTATAAATACCTATTTTTTTGCAGCATAATTGCCAATTCCCAACTGAAATCAAAGGTCTATTTTTACACCGTCCGAAAAGACCAGAATTATGTTGGATGTTATCTTAAACAGTCAGGTAAAAAATTCAGGACGGAAAGAATTATCAGATCCGGTCAGTGAGTCAGATAAGCCCATCAAAAGCTTCATTAAGTCCTTATCCTGGAGAATTGTCGGGACTCTTGATACAATAATAATCAGTTATTTCATCACAGGAAAATTTTCATTTGCTGTATCGATAGGCAGTATCGAAGTGATCACCAAAACAGTTCTTTATTATTTTCACGAAAGGTTATGGGCTCATATTCACAGAATCCGAATAGACATACTGAAGAAGAAATCAGCAGATAAAAGAAATGAACATACAAGAACTGAAAGAATTACTGGAAGGGAAGTCAATCGTGGATGTGTTAAAAACCCTGACTACACTCTACGAAGGGCAAACGCTTTTTACAACCAGTTTTGGAATTGAGGATCAGGTTATCACCCACCTAATTTTTTCGAATAATATTCCTGTTGAAACAGTCACTATTGATACCGGAAGACTGTTTCCCGAAACTTATGATGTTTTTAATAAAACCGTTAAAAAATATCAGCAGAACATCAAAGTATACTTTCCTGATCGTGAACTCGTTGAAGCGATGGTAAGTGAAAAAGGGCCGTATAGCTTCTATTATTCAACAGAAAACCGGCATGAATGCTGCCGTATTCGCAAAGTGGTTCCACTTAACAGGGCGCTTCAGGGTAAAATGGTCTGGATATCCGGCATAAGGGCAGAGCAGTCAGGCAGCAGGAAAAATCTTGACTGGCTCGAATATGATCAAGACAAAAAGCTGTTCAAGTACTATCCGCTTCTGAAATGGTCATTCGAAGAAGTGAAAAAGTTCGTCAGGGATAATAAGGTACCCTATAATGTCCTTCACGACAGAAATTTCATAAGCATCGGCTGTCAGCCATGCACAAGAGCCGTAAATCCCGGAGATGATTTCCGTTCAGGCCGGTGGTGGTGGGAAAATGATAATCTCAAAGAGTGTGGATTACATATAAAATAAACGTTCAGCTATGTCCGGAAAATTTTGTAATTTTTAGTCTGTTGAAATATTTCGTGACGATCAGGAAAAACAAGATGTCCGGAAAAAGTCAATTTTTTGATTAAGTCAAAACCAACAGTGTATGAAGATAAATGACGATCACTTGAAAGAGCTTGAAAATGAGGCTATTTTTGTAATGAGGGAGGTGGCAGCTCAGTTTGAGAAAAAAGTGATCCTGTTTTCAGGAGGGAAAGATTCGATCGTGCTCGTTCATCTTGCAAAAAAAGCTTTCTGGCCTGCAAAAATGCCCTTCAGCCTTATGCATATCGATACCGGTCACAACTTTGAAGAGACCCTCAGATTCAGGGATGACCTTGCAAAGGAACTTGACGTGGAACTTATTGTAAGATATGTTCAGGATTCAATCGACCAGGGGAAAGTGTCAGAAGAAAAAGGAATAAATGCCAGCAGAAACAAGGCACAGTCGGTAACTCTGCTCGATGGCATCGATGACCTGAACATTGATGTGGCTGTCGGAGGCGGACGTCGTGATGAGGAGAAAGCCCGTGCAAAAGAGAGATTCTTTTCACACCGTAATGAATTCGGCCAGTGGGACCCCAAAAACCAGAGGCCGGAACTGTGGAACATTTTCAACGGACACAAGAATTTCGGAGAACACTTCAGGGTATTCCCCATCAGCAACTGGACCGAGCTCGACGTATGGCAGTATATAAAATATGAAAATATAAGTTTGCCGGAACTGTATTATTCACATCGCAGGAAAATATTCCAGCGTAACGGCGTCTACCTGGCATGGGCCCCCTTTATGCAGCTGAAACCGTCTGAAAAAGTATTTGAATCGGATGTGAGGTGCCGTACAATAGGCGACATAACCTGCACAGGTATAACACTTTCAAGAGCTGAATCTATTGATGACATTATCTCTGAGATAGCTGCAACCCGTGTGACTGAAAGGGGAGGCAGATATGACGATAAACGTTCTGAAGCAGCTATGGAAGACAGAAAAAAAGAGGGTTATTTTTAATTTTTTCTGATCCTGTACAGTGTGATGCGGCTGCAAATCCATACTGCGGCAAAGTATGAGAGAGGTATTGGAGATCCGGGAAACAGATTTACAGAAGTATTATGGAGAATGATTCAAAAAGAGAATTGAGAGACCTTCTGAGATTTACAACAGCAGGCAGTGTTGATGATGGAAAAAGCACCCTTATTGGCAGGCTGCTATATGACAGCAAATCAATATTTGAGGATCAGATGGATCACCTGGTTCAGTCAAGCAAACGTCTGGGCAAGGAAACAATAGATCTGTCACTGTTAACCGACGGACTCAGGGATGAAAGGGAACAGGGTATTACCATTGATGTAGCTTACAGATACTTTGCAACTCCCGAGCGAAAATTCATTATTGCCGATACTCCGGGACATATCCAGTACACAAGGAACATGGTAACAGGAGCCAGCACTGCCGACCTTGCCGTGATCCTTATCGACGCAAGAAAAGGTGTTCTTGAGCAAACACTCAGACACACATACATAGCAGCCCTTCTTGATATACGCTATCTTGTTTTCTGCATCAACAAGATGGACATGGTCAATTTCTCCGAAAAAGTTTTTCTGGATATAAGGGAGAAACTAGGACAGCTGGCAGACAGGTTCGACCCTGAAGAAGTTCATTATCTTCCCATGAGTGCCAAATACGGCGACAATGTGGTTGAAGCGTCGGAAAATATGGACTGGTATGAAGGACCTACATTTCTCAGGCTTCTTGAAACAGTAGAGATAAAGAAATCCGGAAATACATCCGTTGCACGTTTCCCCGTTCAAACGGTAATAAGGCCACAGTCGGTGGAACATCACGACTACAGGGGATATGCTGGCAGGATTGCAGGAGGTATCTTTCACGAAGGTGATGAAGTGGTGATCTATCCATCGGGATCAAAATCAGTGATCACCTCTATCGACGTGATGGAAAAGAGGCTTTCCGAAGCCGGAACCGGAGAGTCGGTATCGATAACTCTTGCCGACCAGCTGGACATAGGGAGAGGATATCTTTTTGCAAAGAAGGATGATCTGCCCCGTGAAGCTCAGGAGATCGATCTGATGGTATGCTGGTTCAATGAAAAGCCTCTCAGGCCGGGAGGCAGATACCTTGTCAGAAATTACAGCAATGAAGTTCCCTGTATAATCAAATCGGTGAACTATAAGATGAATATCAACAAGCTTGAAAAGGAGACTTCCGATCTTTTGGTTGGCATGAATGATATTGCAAGCATCACCATAAAAACTGTAAAGCCCTTATGTTTTGACAGTTACAAAAAGAATAACATTACCGGCAGTCTGGTTTTCATTGAAGAAGGGTCGAATGATACCGTAGCTGCAGGTATGATAGACTGATCGAAATGTGCCTGCAGATAATTAAGGCAGAATGATTTTAAATCATATTCCCTTATTTTTACGTCCCGCATCATTAGGAGATGAAGTTAAAGAGGCATGAGTTGAAGGAATTCCTTGATGAAAAAGCTGATCTGTACAACAGGTCTTCTTTCATCGAGTCGGATCCGATAAGCATTCCGCATCGTTATACAGAAAAGGGGGATATAGAGATAGCCGGATTCCTGTCAGCTACTATTGCCTGGGGAAACCGGAAGATGATCATCAGGAGTTCGGTCAGGATGATGGAGATACTCGAGGATTCACCTTATGAGTTCATAGTAAATTCGAGCGATTGCGAACTGGATCAG
>DAINPM010000078.1:0-10651 GCA_036743455.1 Bacteroidales bacterium
AGACTCATTTCGGATCTAAAATAATACCCCGGATAATCCGGCAAAATTTGCAGGAGCAAATTGGTTTTTATAGGAAATATAATTAAATCAGCTGACAAAGCCATTGCTTCTTTTAACTGTCCGGCATGGCTTTTGCATTTATTCTGACCAGAGCATGTAAAGCTTCAACTGTGCTTATAAGTCGGTTTCAGTCCTGCAGATATTCTTTGTATTCGTTGATTTTCACTTTCAGCCTCTGTTCCAGATATTGATTTCCTCCTTCAAGAGCTTCAAGAATCTGAACCGAATCATAATGAAACTCAGTAATATGGTCTTTACTCCAGTTTTCCGGAGGCTTTTGCAGGTTGGTTATCCTGTCTGCCAGCTTAACTGCCCACACTTCTTTTGGACATTGTCTTATCTTGGCAAGACTGTCGGTAAGCCTATAGTCTTCAAGCAGTTTCTTATCCTTAGTGAGGGCCCATACAGCATCAGCCACATCCTGTCCAAAAGTAGCTTCAATCTCCTGACGGGTGGTAGCAGTATCTTCAATGGTGTCATGTAAAAGAGCTGCCTGTATGGCCAGTGACAGATCAAAACCGGGAGTGTTCCTGGCAGCAACAAAAAGCTCCATCGCCACATTACTTAAATGAACGACATAAGAAATTTTGGAGCCTTTTACCTTTTGTGATCCATGCCGCTCTGCAGCAAACTTTATTGCATTCTGGTAAAGTGTTTGTATATCAGTCATATCAAAATAAACCTTTTTCTCCATGAAGATAATGAAAAAAACCTGAGATTTTCATAATGAAAATACACTTTATTATTCCGGCTTTGTAAAACAACTATATCAATACCTGAAAACACTGGCAAACAGGGCCGATCATTGTATAGCCATTACACAGGAATATAATTCTTGAGGGTCATCAGCAAGACAATCCGGCCCCAGAGAAGAGAGAACTTCCCTGTTATTTAACCCCCATGTAACTGCGATTACAGGAATGCCTGCCTTTTTTGATGCTTCAATATCCCTGGTTTCATCTCCCACATATATTACATTTTCCCGTAAAATTTTTTCGCTGTCAAGCATCCTCCTTATTACCCGGTCTTTCCCAAAAAGACCTTTGCCGCTGTAAATAAAATCAATGAGACCAGACATGTCATTGTATTCCAGAAACTTACTTACATTGTTTTTAGAATTGGATGTCAGTATCCCCAGATTGTATCCGGCCTTCTTAATATTCAATAAAGAGTCCTTTATACCTTTAACAAGTCCTATATCCGGGATATGTTTGCTCAACTCTTTTCTCATCCGGAGAAGCAGTAAAAAAACCTTCAGATCAGTGAATCCATATTCCTTAAACAGCTTTTGCGGTCTCTCTGTTCTTAGCAACTCTCTGTCTTCATGTCCAATCAATGTACAGTTATACTCAGGGGCAATCCTGTTGTAAATTTTCAATGCCAGATCAAATGTATCGGCAAGCGTCCCGTCAAAATCAAAAACAACGTATTTTGTTTCTTTCATAATAAAATCTGTTCATCAAAACAAATCATTTTTCATTAATAACACAAACATACCCTGATTATTATTTTCCAAATCCGATAAAAGCTCCAGGCGAAAATTCACTGTACATTTCCGGTATACCTCTTCGGAAATAGCCCGCTCATCACTTTTTCAGGCCTATCTTCTTATAAAAGATCTTGAAAAAAAAGGTAAAAAAAGAAATGAAATAATGACTGTTTTAACTGAAAAGTTCGGAGAGCAAAACCCGGAAACAGGATTTATTTAATTCTGATGAATAAACACAGCTTTTTCCACATTCTAATATATAAATGTTAACCTTTCAATTGTAAACAATCCTGAAAAGTACATTTACTGTAAACCCAAAACTTCCTTGCCCTGTTTGAATACAATATCCACAGGTATCCCTTCTTCATTCACTTTGTCGAGATCTCTGCGTAAACTTTCAGTCATGACTCCATCTCTTTCTATCCACTCTTTTGCTGTTTCATAATCCCCGTCTCCCTGTACGGTAAGTATCCTGCCCACCAGTGATTCAACAGCTTTTTTCATTTCTTCAAAGCGTACCTTATAATAACCGTTATCCTGATAAACAAAGGCTCCGTTGTCAGCAAAATATTTAAGACTTAGCATATTAGCCTTGCCGTGGGCACTGGCAGCCCCGAAACGACTGGACCGGAATATACCTGCAAAAAAAGTTACATAGTTGTCCATCACTTCTCCGCTTGTTATTTCACCCATCTCATATAGTCTGGTTACGAGCCATAAGCCCATTATATCGGCTTTGGCCTCTTCAAGTGCAGAATATTGTTCCTTAAGGGCATCTCTTACAGTACCCTTATTGTTGATGGTATTTTTAACACCCATCCCATGAGCCACTTCATGGAAAGTGGTGTTCTCAAAAAAAGCATCGAAAGTAATATGCTGACGCTGGCTTTCGTCTATCAGCATATTTGCAATGGGTATAAGTATATTGTCAAACTTAGCCTTCATAGAGTTTTTCAGCTGCAGTTTACGGCTTCCTATTGCAAGATGTATCTCCGGATCATTAGGGAGGTTGATGGCAATAGTCTTGCTACCCGCATTACAGTCACCGGCGTAATATATTGCATCATATACATTCATATCAGCATCAGTACCCGGTACTTCTGACTTATATGCCGGGTCAACGGGCAGTGCGGCCTGAAGACCGGTTAACATTGAATTATATTTTGCCAGACGGGCACTCCATTCAGGGTCTTTGACAAGAACAAAAGCTTCATGAGCCGCCTTATAACCAAAAAGCTGGTCCTCATAATTCTCTATCGGACCGACCACAAAATCAATGTTTGACTGTTTCATCTCCATCCATGCAAAGTCGCTGGGTTGATAATCATTGGAGAGAAGAGCTTCTGCCCTCATTGTAAGATATTTCTTCAATCCCTCGTCTTCTGCCAGTTCGGCTGCTTTCATCATAAGTAAAGCAGCTTCCGAATGTTGTTCACTAAAATATTCAGAATAGGGAACCGCCACCAGCCTGCCATCATCGTCACGTTTAATAATGGTGTACAGACTGTTTTTTTCAGGATCATCCCATTCCTCGAACTCACTGACAGTCATGTCGGACGGATAAAACCGGGCAGAGGCAGGTTTTTCACCGAAACCCGGCAGAAAGGGGGCATTACCGTTAAGCCTGTCCCATGGACCATAGTGGATCTTAATATACTCCCTCGCATATTCATTTTCAACACGGTCAAAAAGCTCCTCCTTGTCGCCATAGGCTTCCATCCAGAAAATATCGTCCATAATAACCGCCACATCAATAAGGATAGTAATTATCTCCTTTTCCTGTGAACTGAGCCACGAGAGATCGGTAGTCAGCCTCACTTCCCTGAACTTATCAAGATTGTCTTTCATCTCTTCAGTAAGCTTTTTGTCGTCTGCTCCACACCCTGACAATATTATTGCCAGCATGAAAACCAATACATTATTAATACGTTTATTCATAACTGAAATATTATGATTTCATAGCAATGTAAAAAATTGTTCCCAAACTATTATAAATATTTCAATATAAAAAGACCCGAAAAAGAAAAAAACCGTACAGTGTCTTCGCTGAGATAATTACGGTAATAAAATCTCCTTTCTGTGCCAAATATCATTTTTTTGTAAATCGTACTAATTTAATTACATTTGCGCTCTTATTTAACAAGTGATTTCCACGTAGCGTTTTCACGCATTTAATCCAGTCTGCATTTGAGTTCATTTCAGCAGGGATATAAATAGACCGCTCCCGGAGCCACACTATAAAATCATTTAACAATGAACTTTGAAGAAATGGGATTCACTCCCAACATTTTAAAAGCAGTTCTGGAACTGGGATTTGAAAAACCGATGCCAGTGCAGGAAAAAGTTATTCCCCTGATGCTTGATAATAACAGAGATATAATTGCACTTGCCCAGACAGGAACCGGAAAAACAGCTGCTTTCGGACTACCTCTGGTACAGACAACCGATACAGAAAATAACAGTACTCAGGCCCTCATCTTATGCCCGACACGCGAATTATGTATACAGATAACAGGCGACCTCGAAAACCTCTCCAGACATACCGGTAACCTTAGAATCCTTTCAGTATATGGAGGTGCCAGTATTGCTAACCAGATAAAAAGCTTAAAAAAAGGCGTTCATATCATAGTAGCAACACCGGGACGCCTTATTGACCTTATAGGAAGAAAGGCCGTTAAACTGAATAATATTAACACTGTCATCCTTGATGAAGCAGATGAAATGCTCAACATGGGTTTTCTTGAAAGTATAAATGAAATACTTGAAGAAGTTCCTGACAACAGAAGAACTCTTTTGTTTTCAGCCACAATGTCATCAGAAGTTGCATCAATAGCAGGTAATTATATGAACGACCCTGTAGAAATTACTATCGGCAAAAAAAATGCATCAGCCGATAATATTTCACATTCCTATTACCTTGTACATGCAAAAGATAAGTATAAAGTACTTAAGCGTATTGCCGATTCTGAACCCGATATTTATGGTCTGGTCTTTTGCCGTACCCGGAACGAGACCCGGGACGTGGCAGCAAAACTGATTGATGACGGCTATAATGCGGATGCACTTCATGGTGATCTTTCACAGTCACAGAGAGATGCTGTTATGCAGAAATTCAGGCTAAGGAACCTTCATATGCTCGTAGCAACAGATGTAGCAGCACGTGGCCTGGATGTCAATGACCTTACACATGTTATTAATTATAATCTGCCCGACGACGCAGATATCTACACTCACAGGTGTGGAAGAACAGGGAGAGCAGGGAAAAAAGGCATCTCCGTGTCACTTATCAACCAGAGAGAAAAGAGTAACCTTCACAAGATTGAACGATTGATAAAAAAATCCTTCACGGCTCTGCCTATTCCTACGGGAAGCGAGATTTGCAGCAAACAATTATCCAACTGGGTTAACAGGCTGGAGAATGTAGCAACAGACCACCTGGAGATTGAAAAATTCCTTCCGGAAATACAGGAGAGATTGTCAGGCCTGGACAGGGATGAACTCCTTAAAAGAATCGTTTCTCTGGAATTTGACAGATTCCTTGATGATTACCGTAATGGTGAAAACCTTACAAACCCTGTCCCGGAAATAAATGACAGATATGACAAACCAGGGAAAAAAGGATCCCGTAACTACAATAAGAGTAACTTTAAAAGGCTATTCATAAACCTGGGGAAATCTGACGGTTTATCACCCGAGCAGGTTATTGAGCTGATAAATTGCACTGTACGTAACAAAAATATACGGGTAGGCAAAATAGATCTTCTCAAGTCATTCGCCTTTTTTGAAGTGGAAAATGTATATGCCGATAATGTTATTTCAGCATTGAACAAGACAAAGTTCACAGGGAAAAAAGTTGCTGTGGAAATAGCCCGGGAAAAATCATTCAGACAAGGCAACAACGACCATTTTTCAGGGAAAAAATCAGAATGGTCAGGAAACAGAAATGAAAGAATAAGATCAAAAAAACCCGGAAAGATTAGCTATATGAGCTGATCCTGAGTTGTAAAATTTTCATAAATGATATTTAAAACACCCGACATGAAGGCATTGAAAATTGGTGATCTTACGCTTGCTGTCCCTGTCATTCAGGGAGGTATGGGAGTAGGCATCTCGCTCTCGCGACTGGCAGCAGCCGTAGCAAATGAAGGAGGGGTTGGTGTAATTTCAAGTGCAGGACTGGGTCTTCTTTACCGTTATTTTTCGGCAGATTATCTTGAGGCCAGTATATATGGACTGAAGGAAGAGATCAGGAAGGCAAGAGAAAAAACGCTTGGAATAATTGGCGTCAATGTTATGGTCGCGATGACAAATTTTGTTGACATGATAAAGACTTCCATAGCCGAAAAAGTTGATATCATAATTGCCGGTGCCGGTCTTCCCCTCGACCTGCCATCATTCTTAAAGAAAGACAGCATAACAAAACTGGTACCTATAGTGTCATCAGCCAGAGCAACAAGAATAATTTGTGAAAAATGGAAAACAAATTATGATTACCTGCCTGATGCTGTTATTGTTGAGGGACCCAAGGCCGGTGGTCATCTGGGTTTTAAAAAAGAACAGATCAACGACAATAATTATACCCTCGAAAAACTGGTCCCTGAAATTGTTCATGAAGTAAAAATTTTCGAGGAAAAACACAACAAGATAATACCTGTCATTGCTGCAGGAGGTATTTATTCCGGTGAAGATATCAGAAACATCATGAAACTAGGGGCATCAGGTGTTCAGATGGGAACAAGATTTGTAACCACGTATGAATGTGATGCATCTGAAGGTTTTAAACAAGCTTACATAAGTGCTGAAGAAAAAGATATTGAAATAATTAACAGTCCTGTAGGTATGCCGGGAAGAGCTATTTTTTCAAATTTCATCCGGAAAGTGAGAGATAGGAAAAAGCAACCGATAAAATGCCCGTTTAAATGTATTAAGACATGCGATATATCAAAAAGCCCTTATTGCATAATAACTGCGTTGGCTAATGCGCTAAAGGGTAATTTTGAAAATGGTTTTGCTTTTGCAGGCAGTAATGCATTCAGGGCTACAAAAATATCATCGGTAAAAGAAGTGTTCCAGTCTTTGCTTAGAGAATACAAAAACAGCAAATAGATCATTCACCTGTTTTGTACAGTTTTTACAGGCAAAAAAAATACCAACAGCTATCTAATTTATATTTGCCGGCTGTCATACTCAGTTTTTTTCTTTTCCCTTCTTAATCAGATTTAAATCGGGAGCCTGAATATCTTTTTCAGTGCAATATGAAACAATGAGATCCAAAAGCTCTTCCCCGTATTTTTCAGTTTTCTTTTTGCCTATACCTCTTATCTGTTTAAGAGTCTGCAGTGACTGTGGTAAAAAATTGACCAGGGAGACCATTGTTTTCTGGGGGAGTATCATGTAGTGCGGGAGAGCCATTTCTTTTGCCTTATCATTCCGCCATTCCTTTAGCCGGCTTAATAATTCAGGGTGTTTAATAACTCCGGAACTATCCTCCAATAATTTAGGGGCACGGATCCTTACAGCAGGAATATTTATTGCAGATTTTGCTCTGACATCCAGATACCTGCCGGTCTCAAAGCCCTGTCTGACAGCATTCAGGCAGGCAAGTTTTATAATCCCTTCTTTTCTTGTCCTTTCAAGAGCCTCAGTAAGCGATCTGCGAACTGTTTTATTATCCGTCTCCACAGCTAAACCGGTCAGTATTACCTTAAGATCATCCCCGAGTTTATCTGAGAAATAAACAGCAGCTTTTTTAATCCTTTCCTGAAGGAGAATATTTGACTCAGCATCAGGGTTCAATTTTAATAAATTGTCTAATTGAGTCTGAAATTTTTCCGAGACTTCAAAGAGATCTGCCCTTACTGCTGATAAAACAACTTCAAGTTTTTCATGAAGATTACCCAATATTTTGTCTTTGTGTTCATTCACTAACTTGAGACAATAATTGACTTTATTCATAAGTGAAGAAAAACCGAAAAGTTCTGTAAGCAACTGTTGCTGGTAGGCTTTTTTTGATTCTGTAAACAGGGTCCTGTCAGGCCGGATTTGCGACGGCCCGTTAATAAAGCCTGAAATTTGCGGATTATCAATAATACTTTGCCTGTTTATCCTGCTGGTGAGTACTATTCCGTCCAGAGTACGGCACCGGCTGAGGGCAACATATACCTGTCCGTGCGCAAAAGCAGCACAGGCATCAATTACAGCCCTGTCGAAAGTAAGACCCTGGCTTTTATGAATTGTGATTGCCCAGGCTAATTTGAGAGGATATTGTGTAAATGTCCCGATCACAGTCTCTTCAATCTCTTTGGTTTCTTCATTAAGAGAATATTTCATGTTTTGCCATTCCGCTTTTTCAACCCTTATATTGAAATCGTCTTCCGGACACTTAACAACAATTATATCGTCTTCGAAAGATTTTATTTTCCCTATTTTACCGTTAAAGAAAAGCCTGTCCCGCGATATATCATTTTTAACAAACATAACCTGGGCTCCGGTCTTCAAAACCAGTTCGGTGTCATTGGGATATGCAAACTCAGGAAATTGATCCTCTATAGTGGCTGTGAAAGAATGGATTTTTCCCGGCAGTTTTTCAAGTTTTGTACCGTTTATTTCCCTGGCCTGATGATTATGGGTTGTAAGTGTTATATACCCGGTTCCGGATTCAGGGTCGAAATCCGGAATATATCTCTTATTAAGTTCGGCCAGCACTTCCTGATCCACATCATTTTCGCGTATCTTATTGAGAAGGTTGATAAAAACCCTGTCATCCTGCCTGTAGATATGTTTTAACTCAATTGTCACATAATCTGTACTGCTGAGGGCTTTACTTCCAAAGAAAAAATAAGAATCATAATATTTACTGAGGATTTCACTGTCTTCGTCTTTTACAACCGGAGCAAGCTGCTGAAGATCACCGATCATCAGCAACTGCACCCCACCAAAGGGTTTATAACGATTCCTGTATCGTCTCAATGAAGAATCAATAGCGTCAAGTGTATCAGCCCTTACCATGCTTATTTCATCAATAATAAGCAGGTCCAGACTTTTTATAATGTTTATTTTTTCTCGGCTCATTTTATATCCGGGCGGATCATTACGATCTGCACTAACGGCAGTATTATAATCAGACAGGTAAAAAGAAGGAATATAAGGGTGAAAAGGTAATTGGAAGAAAGAATGTATTGTAACGCCTCCGGCATTTATTGCAGCCACACCTGTCGGTGCAACAACAATCATGCGTTTCGGGGATTTAAGCTTCAGGTCTTTCAGGAAGGTTGTCTTTCCTGTTCCTGCTTTCCCTGTAAGAAAAATGCTGCGGCTTGTATATTGTACAAAATCCCTGGCTAACTGAATATCCTGGTTAGAGATAGTTTCCATATCAGCTCATAAAATTATAAATATATTCTTACAGCGTAATGATGAAATCCGGGTACAGTATAAAAACAGTCGGGTGCCAGGAGTATGTCTGGATCTATAATTACTGACAATATAATCCTTTTTGAATATCCTTAATATAAGCCGGGTGTATAAATTATGGTTATTCCGGAAATCTGTTGCATCATTCTTCAGGATCTTCTTCAGACCCGTGAAATGGTATGTCATCGTCTGGATCTTTATCGAAAGGTCCAATACCGGGAGGATTGAACAGACCCCATCTGTCAATTACATAATCCCATTTATCAAATCCTGCTACCCAATCTATGAACAGGAGCCGGTATTCTTCAATAAGGTCTCTTATAATCTGGTAATACTCAATATATTCGAAACCGTACATCCTGAGTGAATGCTGCTGTACCATCAGATCTCGTGCTGCCTTACGTATTATGGCAGCGCTTTCCATCTTAAGGTCATACAAGCCTGCTGCCTCAGCCCCGGCCACTTTTACAGTCAGCTGTGCTGCATCACTCAACATACAGCTTTTAACTTCATTCAGGTATTCATCATTTTCAGGAATAAGATCAGTGATTTTACTTACCATATCAAAGATCTCTTCCCCTTTCTGATAAATTGGAAGGCTTTCAGGCATTACCATATCATTTTCTTCCTCTGAGTTCATAATGTTTATTGGATTAAATTAACTTTCAAATATAACTCTGAGAATAAAATATTTCAGTTTTGAAGATTTTTAGTGCCCGTACAAGTATTAATAATACGGACTCGTGGACACTTCTTTTCAATCTATAAACTTTGGCAGGCTCCATGATTTCATTCCCGGGTTCAGAGATTATTCTCTTTAACTGGTAGCACAAAATTAATAACACTAAAGTATAATATTCAGATGATAAAAGAATCAAAATAAAAGGATATGGTATTCAATATTTAAAGTATTGCATATGGGCCTGGTTATGTTTTTATAATATTTTGGTTTAATTTTAAATTAAATTTATAAAAAATAGTAATTCAATAAATTACGAACATGGAGCATAGTGAATTCTATCCAGGTAAAGCCTATCCCCTCGGGGCAACCTGGGATAAAAACGGGGTGAATTTTGCCTTGTACTCCGAAAATGCCACGGGTGTTGAACTTTGCTTGTTTGAGAAGGATAAACCTGAGAAGGAAAGCCAAAGGATTTCTGTAAAGGAACGTACCCATAATATATGGCATGTGTACATACCCGGGTTAAAACCCGGACAGCTATATGGTTATAGAGTCCATGGTGTCTATGAACCGGAAAACGGACACAGATTTAACCCGAACAAATTAGTTATTGACCCTTATGCCAAAGCTATCTCCGGTACAATTAAATGGGACGATTCTCTTTTTGGGTATCGGATAGGGCACAAAGACGAGGATCTGTCCTTTAGTGATTCCGATAGCAGCCCTTTTATGCCAAAATCGGTAGTTATTGATGAGAATTACAACTGGGAAGGCGATAAACTCTTAAAAATACCTTACCATAAAACAGTTATATACGAGGCTCATGTCAAAGGGTTTACAAAGCTGAATCCTGATATTCCTGAAGATATGAGGGGAACATACACAGGAATCGCGCATCCTGCTTCAATCGGGTACCTCACAAAACTTGGAATTACTGCTATTGAACTGATGCCGATACATCATTTCATCACCGACCGGCATCTACAGGATAACGGCTTAACTAATTA
>DAINPM010000079.1:0-10648 GCA_036743455.1 Bacteroidales bacterium
TTATTACAAGAGTACCATTCACTGTCGAAATACACCTTACCTCCTTCAATAATTATCTGTTTCCCCATAACGATGGCCTCAGCTATTTTTTTACGGGCTCTTGAATAAATACGCGTCAATGTGGGTCGTGATACAGCCATCATTAAGGAAGCCTGATGATGATTCAGCATCTTATAATCACATAAACGCAGTGCTTCATATTCCTCAAGATGAAGAAATATAATTTCATTTTCTCCTCTGTTATATCCTCCATAAGGTTTAAATCCTGATATTACCGGAGGGTCACTTATTTTTCTTAATATGAAAGGCCTAGGAGACATTAGTTAAGAACAATGGTTCGCCACAAAGATAATGAACAATTGTTCTTAAAAAAACAGCAAAAAGTCATCTATTAGCTGTAACAGGTAATGGATTATAAATCGGTAATTTAAATTTCCGGGAGAGAGAAAACATATTTGGTGTTTTGCGCGAAAGACACCCAAGATAAATTTGATATGATTATTGCCGGAATTCGCTGCTTGTTCGACCTCCGATCCCCTGTAAGGGGTTGAAAGAAGTTGAAGAAGTTGAAAGAGGTTGAAGGAAGTTGAAGGAAGTTGAAGGAAGTTGAAGAGGTTGAAGAGGTTGAAGAGGTTGAAGAGGTAGTGTTACAGGGTTAGGTTTTGCATGGCGCAGATTTTTTTAAAAATACGTGGCAGAATTTGAATTATAATAAATCTTCAGTCCTTAATGTGTGGGGGGAAAACCTGAAAAGATGCGAACCGCACAAAAGAGGAGGAAACATATTTCTATTCAGAATCAAAAAACAAGATCGAGAGCTCTTCTTACTATACCTGCAATTACTATTGCGAACAATATTTCAAGAATACAGACAGCCATAGCTTTTTTCCAGCCAAAATCTTTCCACAAAACTGAAATTGTTGCAACACAGGGGACATAGAACATACTGACCACTGACAGTGTAATCATTTGTTGAGGGCTCAGTACTTCGATAAAATTAGTTGTTCCCAGATAAGCTGCCAGCATTACAAGGATCAATTCTTTTCTGAGAATGCCGAAGATGAGTAAAATACCTGTAACAGCAGGAAGGCCGAGCCATTTTTCAGTAACCGGACTCAGGAATGATGATATTGCAGGCATCCAGCCGGCAAGATTTATAACCTGAATGAAAACGCCTGAAATAATTACTATCGGGGCTGCGATATATACAAATTCCTTAAGGGCATCCCATGTCTCAGATAATATTGTTTTCAGATTCGGCGTTTTATAATCGGGCATATGCATGATGAGTTCGACAGGCTCTCCTCCCATAAATTTTGATGAAAGTTTTCCTGCCAGAAAGATGACAATCAAAGCAAAAAGGTAAAGACTAAATGCCCAGAGGATACCCACATATTTTCCCACTAGTCCGAAAATAATAACAGATACGGCAGAACAGGGAACCAATGTAACCAAAACAGCTGTTATAAACCGTTCTCTCTTTGATTCCATGATGCGGCATGACAGGCAACCGGGCACATTGCACCCCAGTCCGATAATAAAAGATATAATGCCTTTCCCATGTATTCCCATCTTATGCATAAAATTATCCATAAGAAAAGAGATACGTGCTATATAACCCCAATCCTCAAGTACATAAAGTAATATATAGAAAGGTAATATATATGGAAGAGCTATCTGTATCAGGGCAAGAACACTCTCTACTGCTGCCCATCCGAGGGTTGCAGTGAATGTTGTTCCAACTTCATTGTTCCACCATTCATGCCAGTTTTGAAAAACTGATTCAAACAGGGATGAAAGCCAGTTGCCAAAACTGAATACCCCGACAAACATTGCTCCAAGGATCAGTATCATTAAGAAATAACCAATTACTTTATGTGTAGTGATTATTTCAAGCCGTTCATTCAGAGATAACTTTCTGTGTGGCTTTATATCTACTATCTCACGTGTAATATGAGAAGCCAGAAGAGTTCTTTCATCAGATATCACCACAGATGAATCATGACCGTGTATTTTCTCAAGCTTAGTAATTGCTTCTCCGGCTTCTCTTAGAATACGGGGATCTTTTTCCCTGATACTTGTCACAATATCCCTGTCTTTTTCAAGAAGCTTAATGGCTATCCATCTTTCCGGATAAGGGAGATCAACATCCTTTACATATTGCGAAAGATCCTCAATTCTGTTTTCAATTTCTTTACCATATCTGGGAACCTTATACTCAAGATTCCCTTCTTTTAGTTCGATGGCTTTATCAACAATATCAGTGAGTCCTGAACCCCGGGAGGCTATTGTCGGTATTACAGGGGCGTTAATGATATTTTGAAGCTTTGCACTGTCAATAGTAACACCTTTCTTTCTGGCTAAATCAACCATGTTTAAGGCAAGAATGACCGGACATTCGAGTTCAAGAAGTTGTAAAGTGAAAATGAGACTTCTCTCAAGATTGGTTGAATCAATTATGTTTATTACTACATCAGGCTTTTGCTTGATAATATATTCACGGGAGATAACTTCTTCTACTGAATATGTTGTAAGAGAATATATCCCGGGAAGATCGATGACATCAATTGTATAGCCTTTATAGTAAAGTGTACCTTCAAATTTTTCAATCGTTTTCCCGGCCCAGTTACCTGTATGTTGGTGCAATCCGGTTAAATAATTAAATATTGTTGATTTTCCGGCATTTCCCTGTCCGGCAAGAACAATGCTGATCTTCCTTTCTTCTGTCATTGAATTTCCACCATGATTTTAAAAGCCAGTCCCCTGCCCAGAACCAGTTTCGAACCCCTTACTTCAACCTGAACCGGTCCGGAAAAGGGGGTTTTTCGTAGGATCTTAATTTTTGTTCCTGTTGAAAGCCCAAGATCCGCCAGCCTCTTTGTAAGCATTTTCCCCCCATTGATAGAAATTATTATTCCTGTCTGGCCGTCTTCAAGATCCAGTAAACGGACTTGCCCTTTATTTATGTTCATATAAATTCATTTAACTTTTTCAAAAAATCCTGTAATGGTATTGCAGGAGATCATTTTTCATCAACATGCCTTAATCCCTCTGCAACCAGATTATTAATATGTATATCATCAAGAGAGTAATAAATCATTTTACCAACTTTATTGTATCTAACCAGTTTCATATTCCTCAGAGTTCTCAACTGATGAGATATTGCAGAATCAGATGTTCCTATTATTGCAGCAATATCCCGGACACACAATTCATTTTCCAGACATAGGCTATATATTATCTTAACCCTGGTTGTATCACTCATAGCACTGAATGTCTCTGCCAGATGGTGAAAAAAACTCTCCGATTTCATCCTGTTTAACACCGACCTTACCTTATTTTCCTCAATACATTCCAGCTCAGTATTATTTGGTTTTGCCTTTTTCATATAATTAAATATATGAACAACTGTTCAAATGTTTGCAAATATAAATAATTTTTGAATTTGTCTTTTATATAATAAAAAAATGTAGCCTTTTTTAAAAAAAAGCCGTCATCAGACTTTCTGAAACACTTTACCGGAGAGGTAATGGGGGTGCAAACTTATTCGTCAACTTTATTGACCAAATCAGTTACCTTGTCTTTTTCAGGTTTTATTTTTTTAGAAAATGCCCTTGATGTATAGAAACCTATAAAGAAAGATGCAAGAATAATTATTATCACTGGCATTTCCAGTCCCCATAGCAGGAATTTAATACTCACACTATGGACATTTTGTCCTATAAATATCAGAAGTACTACAAGCAAAATAATGTTAATTACCTGTTTTGGAGAAAGATGAAATTTTGCAGATTGATTATTCATGTGTAATAGAATTTGATTTTAAAGGTTACATCGGGAGAACAGGATTTTAGTAATTATATTTTCGTTTTTGTTTATAATCATGTGAGTTAAATATTAATCTTAACAGTTAAATATTTACGAATATAAAAGTATTAATAAATAAAATTATTAAGAATTTTGTTTATTAATTTTTCCTGTGATGAGTTTAAATAATTCTATGCTCAGCACAATTGGTATTGCCAGTAACAGAGTGAAGGACCATTCCTGGAAAGTTACAGGTTGAATATGTAGGATATCCTGCATAATGGGGATATGCATTGCCAGAAGATGAATTCCCTGAGCTATTATCACTCCTATGATGAGTAATGTGTTTCTTTTAAGGGGAATTTTAAATACAGAGACTGTTTCTGAACGGCAATTGAATACGTGGAAATTTTGAAAGAATACAATAAGCAGGAGTAATAAATTTCGTGAGTACAATTCAGGGTGATTTGAATAGTTATTCAGCCAGAACCAGAAGCCAAAAATGATGATACTCATTGTGAAACTTGCAACGATTGTTTGTTTGATCATCGTACGATCAAATATTGGTTCTGATGGTTTTCTTGGTTTTTTAAGCATTGCTCCGGGTTCTCCTCCTTCAAAAGCGAGAGCTATATCCTGGATACCGTTTGTTACCAGGTTTAACCACATTAACTGAACCGGGAGAAAGGGAAGAGGTAATTTGGTACTTATTGCCAGAATAAATATTAATATTTCTGCAATACCTGTTGAGATGAGGAGATAAATTACTTTTCTTACATTGTCGTATGCATATCTGCCTTCTTCAATACCTGCAACAATTGAGGCGAAATTATCATCTACCACTATCATTGATCCGATTTCTTTTGCCACATCAGTACCCGATCCCATAGCAACACCTATGTTTGCACGTCTGAGTGCAGGAGCATCGTTTACACCATCACCTGTTACAGCTACGAATTCTCCTTTACGGATTAGTACATCTACTATTTCCAGTTTTTGAACAGGACTTACCCTTGCAAAAACTGTTGTTGATGTCACTAATTTTTCAAATGCGGGAGAATCAGAAGGTCCGGCTTTTTCGAGCATATGGCCTGTAACAGCGTTATGTTCACTTTCTAGTATACCTAGTTCATGGGCTATGGTACTTGCTGTGGCTGGATGATCACCTGTAATCATTATTACTTTTATTCCGGCTTTCTTACATTTTTCAATGGATTTTTTAGCTTCGGGTCTCAACGGGTCAATGAAACAGACCAGTCCGTAAAATGTCAGAGGTGGGAGATTTTCATTTTTATAGTCGTCGCGTTGTATAAAATCCTTAAATTCACCGCTGGCAAAGGCAAGGACTCTGTACCCCTGTTTAGCCATCTTATCAGCCTGATCCAGCACAAGATCTTTATTAATTTTTTTAACAGAATCTTCTTCATACATTTTGTCGCAAAAAGAGATTACTGTTTCAACAGCTCCTTTCATACCGATATAAACACTTCCGTTTATTTCGCAAAAAGAGGCCGAAAATTTTCTTTCTGATTCATAAGGAATCTTATCTGTCTGGTGAAAGTCTTTCTTAATTTTTTCAGGATTGGTTCCTGACTTGAAAACCATACCGAGAAGAGCAATATCTATGGCATCACCGTGATATTCCCATTCTTTATCATTTTTATTAAGTGTAGCTTCATTTGCCAGTGCAGAAATTCTTATAAGAGTTTCAAGATCGTGATGATCAGGAAGATTAACGGCATTGTTATTATTGTCAGTAATTTTTCCTTCTCCGTTATAGCCTTCACCTGTAATAGAAAAAACTTTCCCTCCGGGAAGTATAATTTTTTTTGCAGTCTGCTCATTTACAGTAAGTGTTCCTGTCTTGTCACTGGCAATAATTGTGCAACTACCAAGGCTTTCAACGGAGGTAAGTTTCCTGACTATTACATTTCGCCGGGCCATTTTTCTTACAGCAATTGACAGTGCAACTGTTAAGGCTACAGGTAATCCTTCGGGGATTGCAGATACGGCTAGAGCGACAACAAAGAAAAATACAGCTTTGAAATCATTTCCCTGAAGCCTTAACATAATACCAAGTATTATACTGAGGACAACAGTAAATAAAGTGATCTGACGGGTGAACTTTTCCATCCGAAGGATCAAAGGCGGTTTGGCAGATTTTCCTTCAGTCACATTTTGCGAAATAATGCCTACCTGTGTATTTATTCCCGTCCCTACAACAATTCCTTTGCCTCTGCCTGAAATTATTGTAGAACCTGCAAAAGCCATATTTGATCTCTCAGCAATACCTATATCCTAACGAAGTTTACCGGATTGCTTTTTTGCAGCTATCGATTCTCCTGTTAGAAAACTTTCATCAATCTCTAAATTTGATGTTTCAAAAAGTCTTATATCTGCCGGAACTTTCAGACCTGATTCAAGATAAACAATATCACCCGGAACTACATTCTCCGATAAAATTTCATAAGATTTACCTTCACGGATAACTCTTGCCTTTATTTTCATTAATTTCCGGAGTCCTGAAGCACTCTTTTCAGCATTATATTCCTGATATGCTCCAAGAACACTGTTTAAAATGATTACAATGAAAATAAAAATGGCATCTTTTGCTTCACCTATGACCAGTGATACCACAGCAGCAGCAATGAGGATGAAAATGAGAGGGTTTATTAACTGATTCAGGATGATTTGTCTTAAAGTGATTTTTTCCCCTTCAGGCAAATTGTTAGGTCCATAAAAATTAAATCTTTTTTCAGACTCATCCAAATCCAGGCCTTCTCTACTCACATCCATTTTACTGAATGATTCATCTGCTGAAAATGAATGCCACGGTTCATTAAAGATTTTTTTCCTTGGGGTTGAATCCATAGAAATTGTTATTTAAAAAAAAACGGAAGAGCAAAAAAACAATAACAGCCAGATTAATAAAATGGTTATCAGTATCTCAATTTCAGGGCTATATTACCGAAACTTTTCATTTCATCTTTTGAAGGAAAGAATACTTTCCCGTTTTTGGAGATAACCTCCCAGGCAATGACTGAAGTTATATCATCAATTACACCCGGTAATGAAGGATCATCGACAAGCTCAATAGAAAAACCTTCCTTAATCCTTGCCGCCTGATAAAAATCACTTGCTATAGCTAACATATCACCCTTGCCCTGTTTTGCAGCCATATATATTCGCGCAGATCGGTGGTTACTTTTCCCAGGGGAACTGCTTTTTTCATTTCCAGGAGTGCTTCAGTAACTCTGTCTGAATGGATTTTTTTACAAAATCCCAGGCCTGATCGGAGATATAATGCTTTGCAGTATTATTATAATTTATTCTGACATAACCCAGGTATATCTCCGGTCTATCAGCTACCTGCAAAAGACGGCTGTAATTGTCTTCAGTACAGATAACAATGCATTGCATACCTGATTTTTTGTACACTCTGACTACTGCTTTATCAACAGTATTCAGAAATTCCCTTACCATATTATCAACTGCTTTAGGGTCGCTAATCCTGGCTTTGTCTGTCAGAATATAAGGATTTTCGGGAAAAGGGAATCCCTCAGTTGTAATCTCATTAACAACAGAGTTATTAAATGCTTCAAATAAATTTACTGAGCTTTGTGATAACAGGAGAATAAGGTATTCTTCATTCCTGTTCAACGCGTAAATCAAAGGACGTAATGCAAATCTGTCAGTAATATGTATTTTATCGTCATGTACAGGCCAGGAAGATCTGATAATTTCTTTCGTGTCGTTCGACAGGAATATATGCAAACTTTCAAGATTTAAGCTTATATCAATTTCATCAGGAATCTTATTTAATCTATCCAGCAAGGAAGAAATATCTCTTTTCCCGAATTCTTTTAAAAGTCTTTTTTCTGTCACATTACACATATTCTTGATAACAATACGGTCTTTTTCATTATCCGGCCTGGTGCGATGAGTATTTAATGAAATGGTAACACATGGCTTGTTTGTTTCAGATGCCAGTTTTTGAATGATTTCATTTTTCATATTTGAAAAGGATTTTAAGCATGTAGGTCTGATAAAGTAGTAACAAAATAATCTTATTAAAGTTTGTCATTCAGAAGCATATAAGATAGTAATTATTATCAAAATAGATAGAGACATTTCATGTTTTTACATTAACCTTGTTGTAAAAAGGTTATTGCGGATAATTATGCTTTTTAATTTTTTTTTCAGGATATGAGCATAGTCATTTTATAGGGAATAGGGAATTAAAAAATAGTTAAATTTGGGTTTAGTTATGAAAGTACTTGATGAAACATTTCTGGAAAATCTCTCTCCCTTTTTCAGAGGGGAGAAGGGGCACCAAAGGGCCAGGTATGTCATGCGATTACTGGCTATAGATAAAGTTAATCAGGTATATGAAAATTCAGGAAAATTCACAGGGGCCAAATTTGCAGCCAGTTTATTGAAAGATATAGGGGTTAATTACTTAATCGGAAATTCAGAAAGACTCAGACAAATACCGGGAGGGTCATTTATCACTATTGCCAATCATCCGTATGGAGGTCTGGATGGGATTATTCTGATAGACCTTTTTGGCGGATTGCGTCCCGATTATAAACTGATGGTCAATAATATAATTGGATTGGTAAAGACCATGAAAGAGAACTTTATTACAGTTGCCCCTTCTTTTTCAAATACTAAAAAAATTTCAGGTATCAGTCTTCATGGAGTAAGAGAAGCAATAAGCAATTTACAGAATGGTCACCCCGTTGGTATTTTCCCCTCTGGCGCTGTATCGGATTTTCATTTCTTTGGGATGAAGGTTAAAGACCGTAAGTGGCAAACGGGGATTCTTAATCTTATAAGACATGTTAAAGTACCGGTTGTTCCTATTAGGTTTTTTGATATAAATTCATCATTTTTTTATTTTCTTGGTCTAATTAACTGGCATATAAGATCATTAAGAATGCCTTCGGAAGTATTCAATAAGAGGGATAAAAAAACCAGAATAGCTATTGGCAGGGTAATATCAGTAGAAGATCAGGAGCAATATACGGATCTGGAATCTCTGGGTAATTTTTTACGCAAAGCTGTTTATGAAATACCTTTTCCTTCATCATTTATTGAAAGAGCCCGCCTGTGTTCACCCTGGAATAGTTAACCGGGTTTTTTCAAAAACAGTATTTCGCCCGGGAATAATTTTAAATGAGTATCCGGAATGACACACAATATTACAGGGATTTTCAAGCTATTTTAGAAATTTTATTAATCATTCCGGATACTCATTTGATTTTATTGAAGGATTTATGAGAAAAATTACTAATATTAAAAATTAGCATAAAATAATACTGAGGGGATAATATGATAAATAATAATCTGAAGGGATTTGACAATGAAAAATATCTTCAGGAGCAGACTGCAGCTATTCTTGAAAGGGTGAACCGTTTTAACGATAAACTGTATATTGAATTCGGAGGGAAAATACTGTTTGATTATCATGCATCAAGAGTTCTTCCGGGATTTGATCCCAATGTCAAAATGAGGTTGCTTCAAATTCTGAAAGACAAAATAGATGTTGTTTTATGCATTAATGCGGGAGATATAGAAAGAAAAAAAGTGAGAGCCGATTTTGGGATCACATACGAATCTGATGCTTTGAAGACGATTGATGATTTCAGGGAATGGGGAATAGAGGTTACGGCTGTTGTTATTACCCGTTATAAGAATCAGTTTCCTGCACGAACCTTTAAAAATAAGCTTGAGCTCAGAGGAGTAAAAGTATATCTGCATTATCCGACAAAAGGTTATCCCACAGATGTTGATCTTATAGTAAGTGATGAAGGTTATGGTGCCAATGAATACATCATGACAAAAAAGCCTATTGTAATAGTGACTGGCCCTGGTCCGGGCAGTGGAAAGCTTGCCACCTGCCTCTGCAATCTTTATCATGAATACAAAAAAGGCATTAAAGCCGGTTATGCAAAATTTGAGACATTTCCTGTCTGGGATTTGCCTGTCGATCACAAAGTGAATGTTGCCTATGAGGCAGCTACTGTCGATCTGAAAGATCAGGTAATGACTGATGAGTATCATCTGAAAGCCTATAATGTAAAAGTCGTTAATTATAATCGCGATATTGAGGCATTTAATCTCCTGAAGAGGATCTTTGAAAAGATTACCGGAGGAGAATCTATGTACAGATCACCTACTGATATGGGGGTAAATCGTATAAGCAGAGGTATAATCAATGATGCAATAATATCAGAAGCATCTCATCAGGAAATAATACGCCGGTATTTCAGATGTGCGGTTGAGTATGTAATGGGTATTGTTGATAAGGAGACACTTAACAGATCTGGCAGGATAATGGAAAGGATTGGAGCGGTTGTGGAAGACAGAAAAGTGGTAAGGCCGGCGCGGCAGGCAGCAAAGGATGCCGAAGAAAAAGGTAAAGGTAATGCAGGTATTTATTGCGGAGCCGCTATGGAAATGCACGATGGGAAAATAATTACAGGAAAAAATTCTCCTCTCATGCATGCTTCTTCAAGCCTGATCTTAAATGCCACAAAATACCTGGCCGGTTTGCCCGATAACCTTTTTCTCCTGCCCAAAAATATAATCGATTCAGTAACTTATCTGAAAAAGGATATACTCAATGGCAAAATGGTGAGCCTGGATGTTGACGAGACTCTCATATTGTTGGGAATAAGCGCATTATCAAATCCGGCAGCCCAAATGGCATTGGAAAACCTGAAATATCTTATAGATTGCGAAGTACATCTGACACATATACCTACACCTGGCGATGAAGCAGGATTGAGAAAATTAAAGGTAAATGTATCATGTGATCCTGAATTCTCAAGCAAAA